>NZ_NVQC01000007.1 GCF_003044035.1 Candidatus Methylomirabilis limnetica | reverse complement strand
GCGGGGCCAATGCCATCATCGCCCTGCGTTGCGCCAAACTCAGCGGCCGCTTCGAGGACTTCTGGGAACGGCGGTCAGCGGCGGCGGCTGCCGGATGACCTTATCTCAAAAATCTGTCGTGCACCCCCTTCCCGGTAAGTAACCATTCAGTTACGGGTGGAAAATCTCCCCTAGCCCCTCTTTTCCAAAGAGGGGGACTAACCGTTTCCCCCTTTGAAAAAGGGGGATTAAGGGGGATTAAGGGGGATTTTATAAAAAATACCACATTTTCTTTAATGATTTTCCCGCGCATCACTGAATGGTTACCCCGGTAATGACGGAGCGATCAATGAAGTTGCACGGTAGACTATCACTCAGCCCGCTGCTCCTCCGCGAGACCTCGAAGGGTCTCCAGATTTCGGCGATCGGCTGTGACGAAGTCGCTGCCCTTCGGGGTTTCGATGATCATCGGGATGCCACGTAGGCGAGGATCAGTGACCAGGTAGCGGAACGCCTCGAGACCGATCGTTCCTTTGCCGATGTGCTCGTGACGGTCCACGCGACATCCCAGCTCCTTCTTGCAGTCGTTGACGTGAATGACCTTGAGGGAGGGCATGCCTACGATCTGATCGAACGCACGCAGGACGCCGTGATAATCGTCGAGGGTCCGGATGTCGTAGCCGGCGGCAAACAGGTGGCAGGTATCCATGCAGACACCGGTCCGCTCCGGGAGACCGATCTGATCCAGGAGCAGCGCGAGATGCTCGAAGCGGTGCCCCAGGGCGGTTCCCTGGCCGGCGGTCGTCTCGAGAACTACCTGGACGCGACAGCCCTTCGTCCGCTTCAAGAGCTCCCGGAGACTGTTCGCCACCTGTCGTAACCCCGCATCCTCGCCGGCCCCCATGTGGGCACCTGGATGGATCACCAGATATGGGATGCCCAGCGCCTCGGCCCGCTCGAGCTCCTCCAGGCATGCTGCCATCGACCTCTGATGCAACGCGGGGTCGGTGGAGGCCAGATTGATCAGGTAGGCGCCGTGGGCCACGGCAGGAGCGATTGCCGCAGCTTGAAGATTCGTGCGGAAGCGGTCGATCTCTTCGGAGGGCAAGGACCTGGCCCGCCACTGGTTGCTACTTTTGGTGAAAAGCTGGATGGTCCGACAGCCAACCTGCTGGCCCCTCAGTGGCGCCAGATCGACCCCTCCCGCGATCGACATATGGGCGCCGAGGAGCAGGTCGGTCTCAGTAAACTGCTGCGGTTTCTGTGTCATTATTGGTGAGGATACCGAGGGGATCCCAACCTCAATGGAGGCGGAACCGTTCGGCCAGGAGCCTCCGGAAGCGGGGCTGATAGATCAGCTCGAAGGCCAACTCCTTACCGGGAAAGAGGCGCAGCGCCAACGCCCTCGTGGCGGTGACCATCTTGGAGGCCTCCTCCAGCGAAAGCGTAGTCTGGCTGATCGTGCTCATCGTAAGGCTGACCACGACCCGAAGTTGCCGCAACTTCCTGTCCTCTTCCTTGAGTTCCTCGGGGGTCGGCATAGCCTCTCCGTTTCTCCCTTTCATATGAATCATAACAGAGCGTTCGATCGTTTCCAAGGATCGTTCGAGAAGGCGAGAATAGATTAAAGCGCAACCCTTTCATTGGTCCGTCATTGCGAGTGACCGAAGGGAGCGCGGTAATCTCACCGTACTTTTACTGAGAGATTGCTTCGTCGCTCCGCTCCTCGCAATGACGCTTCGATGAATGGGTTTGGAATAGTTTGGGCTTGACCATGTCGTCAGGGACATCTTACCATGCGGCTACGTACGAAGAAGGCATCCTGAAACGAAAGGAGGACGGATGCATGAAGATTCGAGTGGAGCGCAACCCTTCCCCGGCGCGACTCACAGCGCTCAAGGTCGAGGACTGGCCAACCTGGAGTAAAGAGGTCTCCATCTTTCCCTGGAGCTACGACAGCACGGAGACTTGTTATATCCTGGAGGGGGAGGTGATCGTGACGCCAGAGGGATGGGAGCCGGTGCAGGTCGGCAAGGGCGATCTCGTCACCTTTCCCGTCGGGATGGCCTGCACCTGGGACATCCGCCGCCCCGTCAAGAAGCATTACCGGTTTGATTGATCCGATCAAGAATTGCACGCCTGAAGGTGCAACATGGGAATTAGACCTGAAGCTAGGTGCATATGATATCCGAGCCCAGGCATACGAACAGTAAATACAACTTCGAAGCAGATTGGAGTGGATGGATGACCTTTGAGGTGGGCAAGTAATGAAACCCGGATACAACCGTCCTCGTGTCCTGATCGCCTGGAGCAGCGGGAAGGACTCGGCCTGGACGCTCCAGGTCTTGCGGCAGGGCGGTGAGATCGAGGTAGTGGGACTGCTCACCACCTTCAACGAGGCGTTCGACCGGGTGGCCATGCACGCCGTGCGGCGTGGGCTGGTCGAGGCGCAGGCACGAGCCGCCGATCTCCCGCTCATCAATGTGCCGCTGCCCTGGCCATGCTCGAATGCGGCCTATGAGGAGGCGATGGGTCGGGCCCTGGCTGAGGCGCGCACACAGCTCAAGATTACGCATGTCGCCTTCGGTGATCTCTTCCTCGAGGATGTCCGACAATATCGTGAGAGCCGGATGCAGGGCACTGGGCTCACGCCGCTGTTTCCGCTATGGGGCCGGCCAACACGAATTCTTGCCCACGAGATGGTGAGCGCTGGCCTCAGGGCTCGGATTACGTGCGTCGATCCGAAGAGACTCTCCCCCTCGTATGCAGGACGCCTGTTCGATGGAAATCTGTTGGATGAATTGCCTGATGAGGTGGATCCCTGTGGCGAGCGGGGGGAGTTTCACACCTTCGCCTACGAAGGGCCGATGTTCGCCCATTCTATCCCGGTAAGCCTCGGGGAGGTTGTCACCCGCGACGGTTTCGTCTTCGCTGACCTGCTGCCAGGAACCGACAGTGACGGGACGAGTGAACTGTAATCCACTCACCGCGCACCTCACCGAATGGCCCGCCCTGAGACTTCACATTGACCTGCCCCTCGCAGTGCGCTAAAAGGTAGGGCATGGAACTATGTCGGTATCTGTTTGAGCGATTTAAGGAAGCCGGGGTGCGCCATGTGTTTGGCCTGCCTGGCGACTTCGTTCTGCCCCTCTTCCGGGCCCTGGAGGAGGAGCCGGGGATCGAGCCGGTGATCCTCACCCATGAGCCGGCCGTGGGGTATGCGGCGGACGCCTATGCGCGCGTCCAAGGCCTGGGCGTAGCTGCCGTGACCTACGGCGCAGGCGCTGGAGGTCAAGGCCACAATCCTGATCGATGCGATCATTCCCCCAGGTGTCTACTCAACTCCGATGCAGCGCCTTGGCGCCGCCGTTCGCCGTCGTGCGAGCAAATAACCCCGGTAAAGGAGAACCCATGCTAGTGAAACGGTACATGCAGACCAAGGTCATCATGGTTGGTCTCGATGAGCGGGCCAACGCGGCCCTGTACATGATGAAGAAGAAGGGCATTCGACACCTCCTCGTGACCGATAACAGCAAGCTACGAGGGATTGTCACCGATCGGGACTTTCGGCTCATGAGGCCCTCCCCTGCTACGAGCCTGTCCATCTACGAGGTCCACTACCTGCTGGACAAACTGAAGGTGAAGGAGATCATGACCAAGAAGGTGATCACCGTGACGCCGGAGACCACGATCGCAGAGGCAGCACATCTGCTCCTCAACCGGAGGATCGGGGCGCTGCCGGTTTTGAAGGATGAGAAGGTAGTCGGCATTATCACCGAAACAGATATGATCCGGGCCCTGATCGATCTGGAGGAGGCCCAGGGAACGTAATCAATGCAAGACGGATGTGACTCTGTCCTTATTGCCAGAATTGACTCACGTCGCAGGCGCTGCGCGATCCCGAGGCTGTGAGCCCGCCGGAGCGGGTGTCGGTCAACGACTTGGTCGGCATGGCCGAACGGCACCGCGCGCCGATCATCGCCAGCACCTACAACGAGCCCCTGATCACCAGCGAGGAGGCGGTGGAGATCTTCCGCGTAGCCAAAGCGCGCGGCCTGAAGACCGCTTACATCAGCAACGGTAACGGCACCCCCGAGGTCCTCGAGTACCTGAAGCCCTGGGTGGACCTATATAAGGTCGACCTGGAAGGATTCAACGACACGAACTGCCGGAAGTTGGGCGGAGTGTTGGGAAACGTCCTGGAGACCATCAAGCTGCTTGTGAAAAAGCAGTTCTGGGTCGAGATCGTCACGCTCATTGTGCCGGGGTTTAACAACTCGGATGCGGAGCTCGCCCAGATCGCCGAGTTCCTGGCCTCTGTCTCCACCGATATGCCCTGGCATGTCACGGCCTTCCACCAGGATTACAAGATGCGGGACCACGCCAATACGGCTGCCAGCACTCTGTTCCGGGCCGCTGACATTGGCAAGAGTACCGGCCTCCGCAGTGTCTATGCCGGCAACATCGGTAGGCCCCCATGAGCATACCTACTGCCCCTCCTGCCGGACCTTGCTGATCGAGCGGTGCGGCTATACCATCCTTAAGAATACCCTCAACGACGGCGCCTGCTAGACCTGCCAGACCGCGATCCCAGGCGTCTGGCACTAGCCGCTTTCCACTTGACACCCACCATTAGGGGATTACAATCTGCTTGCGATGAGGATATTAATGATACGCTTAGATGTATGGTAGGGGGTGAGACCAATGGGCAAGCTGCCGAATCTAATTCCGATCACTGACCTTCGTCAGGACGCGGCAAGCGTGCTTAAGCGCGTTCAGAACACGAAAGAGCCGGTCATCATTACTCAACGCGGTCGGGCCGCAGCGGTGATGATGAGTACAGACGCATACGAAAAGGCGGAGCACGACAGACAGCTTCTTCGCCTCCTGGCCCGCGGAGACAAAGAGATCGCCGCGGGGAAGGGGTATGATCTGGAAACCGTGATGGCGGAGGCTGATGAGTTATTGGCGGAAGATTGACCGGTGAAAATCCTCTTCACCCCCTCCGCCCGAACCCAATTTCTTTCTGCTCTCGCGTATATTCGCCGCGACAAACCCGACGCCGCATTGCGGTTCCGCCGACGTGCGGAGACTGTTCTCAAAAGACTCGTGAAATTTCCGGAATCAGGCCGGGCGATCCCGGAGTTTCCCGACCTTCCTCAGCGTGAAGTTGTAATTGCGCCGTACCGCTTCTTCTATCGCGTCAAGGGGCAGGTGGTCTGGATCGTTGGCGTGTGGCATGGGGAATTGAAAATTGAGAATTGAAAATGGAGAATGGAGAATGAGGGAATAGGAAATTGAGAATGAAGGACAATATTGTCAAAGACAAGTCGTTTGCGTTTGCGCTACGAGTGGTAAATAAATTGAGAATTGAAAATGGAGAATGGAGAATGAGGGAATAGGAAATTGAGAATGAAGGACAATATTGTCAAAGACAAGTCGTTTGCGTTTGCGCTACGAGTGGTAAATAAATTGAGAATTGAAAATGGAGAATGGAGAATGAGGGAATAGGAAATTGAGAATGAAGGAAAACGTTGTAAAGGCGAAGTCGTTTGCGTTTGCGCTTCGCGTGGTAAGGTTGGCGAAATATTTGCAGGACGAGAAGAAGGAGTTTGTGCTGTCCAAGCAGGTGTTACGTAGCGGGACCGCAATTGGTGCGCTGGTACGCGAGGCGGAACATGCCGAGAGCAAACCAGACTTTACCCACAAGATGAACATCGCGCTCAAGGAAGCCAACGAAACTCTCTACTGGCTGGAGTTGCTGCACCAAGCCGAGTACATCGCTGAGCAGAGCTTTACATCGATCCGAACAGACAGCGAAGAACTGGTCAAGCTGCTGGTCTAGATCGTCAAAACATCAAGGAAAGACAAGCATGCCAAATAATTCTCCACTCTCCATTCTCCACTCTCAATTGTACTCTCCTTGACGGTGGGAGGGCGACGGAGTAGACTTAGTCTTATTAACTTAGTCTTTGGAGGTCGATATGGTTACCGTCAACATCCATGAAGCCAAGACCCAGCTCTCGAAGCTGGTCGATCAAGCGGTCAAGGGCGAAGCGTTCGTGATCGCCAAGGCGGGCAAGCCACTGGTGAAGGTTGCGGCACTGGATACCCCAGTGGCGCCGAAACGGCTGGGCTTCCTGGCGGGCGAGATCGCCGTACCCGAAGATTTTGACAGCATGGGCGAAGCCGAGATCGCGGCCCTGTTCGGGAGCGGGGCGTGAAGCTCTTGCTGGACACTCAGATCCTGCTTTGGGCGGCCGGCCAGCCCGAGCGGCTCTCCGCGGCGGCGCGTAAGCTCCTGAACGACCCGCGCAACGAGCTCCTCTTTAGCGCCGCCAGCCTGTGGGAGATCGCCATCAAGAATACCCTGGGGCGGGAAGACTTCCGCGTCGAGCCACGCCTGCTGCGCCGGGGTTTGCTCGACAACGGCTATACCGAGCTTCCCATCACCAGTCAGCACGCGGTAAACATCGACAGCTTGCCCCCACTGCACAAAGATCCCTTCGACCGCCTGCTGCTGGCCCAGGCCTTAAGCGAGGGCATCATCCTCCTCACCGGCGACGCGCAACTGGCCCGGTACCCCGGGCCCGTGCGCAAAGTGTAGACGACCGGTTAATAAATTGAGAATTGAAAATGGAGAATGGAGAATGAGGGAATAGGAAATTGAGAATGAAGGAAAACGTTGTAAAGGCGAAGTCGTTTGCGTTTGCGCTTCGCGTGGTAAGGTTGGCGAAATATTTGCAGGACGAGAAGAAGGAGTTTGTGCTGTCCAAGCAGGTGTTACGCAGCGGGACCGCAATTGGTGCGCTGGTACGCGAGGCGGAACATGCCGAGAGCAAACCAGACTTTACCCACAAGATGAACATCGCGCTCAAGGAAGCCAACGAAACTCTCTACTGGCTGGAGTTGCTGCACCAAGCCGAGTACATCGCTGAGCAGAGCTTTACATCGATCCGAACAGACAGCGAAGAACTGGTCAAGCTGCTGGTCTCGATCGTCAAAACATCGAGGAAAGACAAGCATGCTCAATAATTCTCCACTCTCCATTCTCCACTTTCAATTTTACTCCCATGCCCAATAATTCTCCACTCTCCATTCTCCATTCCATAACCCGATCAGCCTCAGAGGCGAATACCATTATCGGAGCGGCAGTACCAACCAGGCCCTCAAGGGCGCGGCCCTCGAGCGGTTCCTGCTTAGGAAGCGCGGCCTGCATTGGGACGGCGTTCCCGAACCGACCTTCCATGCCGCAGACTGCAGTCAGGACGCCCTCCGGCTGTTTGCGCAGCGAGCGGTACGCAGCGGTCGTATGGACGAAGCGGTGTTGAACGACAGCCGTGAGGCCGTTCTGGACAACCTGGAACTGACCGAGGGCCAGTATCTGAAGCGTGCCGCCTACCTGTTGTTCTCCGAGCGGCCGCAGCACTACGTCGGCGGGGCCTGGATCAAGATCGGCTTCTTCGTTACCGACGACGATCTGCGTTACCAGGACGAGATGCGCGGAAACCTGTTCGAGCAGGTCGAGAAAACGCTGGAGATTCTTCACCAGAAGTACCTAAAGGCCTATATCAGCTACCAAGGTGTGCAGTGGCTGGAGACCTTTCTGTTCCCCGACGGCGCGTTGCGCGAGGCCCTGCTGAATGCGGTAGTGCATAAGGACTACAGCAGTGCCATCCCGATCCAAATCAGCGTCTACGAGCACCAGATCGTGTTGTGGAATCCAGGTCAGTTGCCGCAGAGCTGGACGCTGGAGAAGCTGAGGGGCAAGCACCCGTCGCACCCCTTCAATCCCCTGCTGGCCAACGCCTTCTTCCGTGCGGGCTACATCGAGTCTTGGGGACGCGGCATCGAGAAGATTGCGCGCGAGTGTCGCGAGCATGGCATCGAGGCGCCGATCTACGACGCCAGCCTTTCCGGCTTGATGCTGACGTTCAAAGCCAACCCCGAGCACCTGAGTGCTGCGTTGGGCGAGAAGGAGGCCCATCGGCTGTTGGGGGAGAAGGTCGGTGAAACGTCGGGGAAAACGTCGGGGAAAATCCTCGCGTATCTGATTGCGAATCCCGATGCCACGATCCCGGAGATGGCACGCATGCTCGGCATTACGGACCGATCCATCGAGCGAAATCTCAGGCAACTCCGGCAGCAGAACCGCGTGCGACGAATCGGCTCGGCAAAAGGCGGCTATTGGGAGGTCGTGAAGTGAACGCCGTCGGCCAGCCCGAGCGCGCCACGCAGAATCGGGTCATCGCCCTGTTCCGCGATGAACTGCGCTACCGCTACCTCGGTGACTGGACCGACCGCGACGGCAACAGTAACATCGATGAAGGTTTGCTCGCCGCATGGCTGACTAAGTGCCGCTACAGCCCGGCGCAGATTTCCAAGGCGCTCTACGACCTGCGCACCGAGGCGGACAGTCACAGCCGCACACTCTACGGCAACAACCAGGCCGTCTACAAGCTGCTGCGCTACGGTGTAGACGTGAAGACCGAGGCGGGCAAGGTGACGGAGAAAGTCCACCTCATCAACTGGCACGAGCCGGAGCAGAACGACTTCGCCATCGCCGAGGAGGTAACGCTTAAGGGCGCATTGCTGCCGCTACTGAACAATGATGTGGCTGAGGTGGAGCGCATCTTCCTGATCATCAAGGCGCAGGGCGAGTATTGAGGATGTCGCAGATCAATCTGGGTGACATCGCGGTGGACGTGGTCCTGAAGGACATCAAAAACGTTCATCTCAGCGTCCATCCCCCGATGGGCCGCGTCCGCATCTCGGCCCCGAAGCGCATGAGCATCGACACGATCCGCTTCTTCGCCATCTCGAAGTTGGACTGGATCAAGCAGCAGCAGACGAGGCTGCGGGAGCAGGAACGCGAAACGCCTCGGGAATACGTGGAGCGGGAAAGCCACTACGTGTGGGGCGAGCGCTACTTGCTTACCGTTTCCGAGAGCGATGAGCCACCCTCAATCGAGGTGAAGCACGGCTGCATGCATCTGCGGGTGCGACCGCGATCAGATGAAGACAAGAGGAGGGCGCTCGTAGAGGAATGGTATCGAGAGCAGTTGAAGGAGGCTGTGTCGCCATTGCTCGCGCGATGGCAGCCGCTGCTGGGCGTGAGAGTGGAGCGGTTGTTCGTGCGACGGATGAAGACCAGGTGGGGGAGCTGCAACCACAAGGCGCGCACGATTCGCCTCAACACCGAGCTAACCAAGAAGCCGGCGGAGTGCCTCGAATACATTGTCGTTCACGAACTGGTTCACCTGCTGGAACCGACCCATAACGCCCGTTTCGTCGCGCTAATGGACCGATTCATGCCCACGTGGAAGTTCCATCGCCAAGTGCTAAATCGCCTGCCGATCCTGCCTGTCCTACCCTGCTGATCGAGCGGAGCGGATTCTACCATCCCCAAGAACGTCCTCGAAGAGGGCATCTGACGCTAACCCGCCACAGGTCTCAATCCCGTTAGTTAATCGCAGCGTAACCTAAGGCCATTGCTGCCTACAATGCCTTTACACGGGGTTTGGGCTGACGTACAATTATTTCGCTGACTGCTCTGACCCACCCGTACCTGAACACGGAGGCGTAAGATTTTTAAAAAGTTCACCCGGCTTCGACCGTACCTGTACCAGCACCGTCGGTTCCTGTTCATTGGCCTCGCTGCGCTGGTCATGACTGACCTGTGCGGGCTGGCCATCCCGTGGCTGACCAAGGACGCCCTGGACACCTTCCTGGCCGGTCCAGGGGTGGCTATCGCCCCCTGGAAGTACCCTGCCCTGATTGTGCTGGCCGCCGGCTTTCAAGTGATCTTCCGCTACTTCTGGAGGACTCACGTATTCGGGTTCTCGAGGCACATCGAGTGGGATTTCAGAAATGCGATCTTTGCTCACCTGCAGCGCCTGCCGCTCAGTTACTTCACCCACACCAAGACCGGTGACCTGATGTCGCGGATGACCAACGATATGGTCTCCCTCCGCGAGATGCTGGGGATGGGGGCCATGGCCACGATCGACGCCGTCCTGATGATGTCCGCCAGTCTCGTGCTGATGGTGATCATCGATCCGTGGCTTACGCTGTGGAGCCTCCTACCTCTGCCAGGCATCACCGTCCTTATGCTTGTTTCCGGCAACCGCATCTTTAATCGGTATCGGGATATCCAGCGTCATCTCAGCACTCTCAGTACATTTGTCCAGGAGAACCTGGCCGGCGTCAGGGTTGTCCAGGCCTATGCGCAAGAGGAGAACCAACAGCGGCATTTCGACAGGTTGAGTCAGGAGTATCGGGTCAAGAACCTCGATCTGGTCAAGCGCTGGGGATATTTCTGGCCGGTAACGAGTTTTCTATCCGGTTTGGCAGCCACGGTCGTTTTGTGGCTCGGCGGCCGCCAGGTTGCCATGCAAACAATGTCCCTCGGGGAACTGGCCGGCTTCTACGGGTACCTGGGCATACTCACCTGGCCCATGATGGCGATCGGGTACGTGATCACACTCTATCAGCGCGGTTCGGCCGCGCTGGCGCGCCTCGTGGAGATCCTGGATGCGCCGGTTGCGGCGGGATATCAAACACCAGGGACTTGGCAGGTCTCAGAGTTGCGCGGCAAGATCGAGTTCCGTAACCTGTCTTTCCGCTATGCCCCCTCTGCGCCGCTCGCCTTGCAAGAGATTACCCTCACGATTCCGGCCGGCACCTGGTGTGGGGTGGTGGGCGAGACCGGCGCCGGGAAGAGTACGTTGGTGAGCCTCCTGCCGCGCCTGCACGAGTCGCCGCCCGGAACCGTTTTCATCGATGACATCGAGCTCCAGCAGCTTCCCATGGAGAGCCTGAAGCACGCTATCGGCTTCGTCTCCCAGGACATCTTTCTGTTCTCCGACACGATCCGGGAAAACATCCTCTTCGGTAACGGCGACGCCACATCGGAGGAGTTAGAGATGGCGGCCGATCTCGCCCAATTAACTCCCAGCATCCAGGGGTTTACGGACCAGTTCGAGACGCTGCTGGGGGAGCGAGGGGTGAGGTTGTCCGGCGGACAGAAACAACGAACGGCGCTGGCTCGGGCTATCATCAAGAATTCGCCCATCCTGATCCTGGACGACGCCTTCTCCAGCGTAGACACTGAGACTGAGGAACGGATACTTGAACAGTTGAAAGGGTTCATGCGGGGGCGGACTGCGATCCTGATCTCACACCGGATCTCGACGGTCATGGCGGCTGACCAGATTATCTACCTGAAGGATGGTCGGATCGTGGAGCGGGGTAGTCACGAAGCGCTGCTGGCCTTGCGTGGCCACTACTACCGCCTTTATCGCCGACAGTTGTTAACTCGAGAGATTGAAGCCCTGAGCGATAATGGAGTGGCACGGTGATGAAGGAAGAGCAGGGTCATCAGGACGAGGAGTTGCTGGGCAAAGCCTACGATGGCCAACTGATGCGGCGGCTGCTCAGATACCTTGCGCCGTATCGGTGGTGGGTCGTGGTCTCCCTCCTGCTCCTGTTCCTGACCACAGGGATGCAACTGCTCGGGCCGTATATCACGAAGGTTGCTATTGATACCCATATCGCCGCCCACGACCTGCATGGTCTGAACCTCGCAGTCCTGGCCTACCTGGTCACTGTCCTCATCGGGTTCCTGTCCCAATACGCCCAGAGCTACACCATGCAGTCTACCGGCCAGCGAGCCATGCATGACCTGCGGACGCAACTCTTCACCCACGTGCAACGACAGGATCTCGCCTTCTTCGACAGGAATCCGGTTGGCCGGCTTATGACCAGGGTCATCAACGATGTGGAGACCCTGAACGAGCTGTTCGGATCGGGGATGGTCGCGCTGCTGGGCGATCTGCTGATGCTGATCGGGGTCGCGGTAGCCATGTTGGCGTTGGATTGGCGTCTGGCCGTGATCTCGTTCGCGACCTTCCCGTTTATCCTGCCCGCGACGGCTGCCTATCGCAAACGGGCGCGCGAGAACTACCGCGACAGCCGACGGATCCTGGCCCGGATGAATGCGTTTCTCCAGGAGAACATCTCCGGTATGGCCACCATCCAGGCCTTCGGTCAGGAGGCGCGTCACTTCCGCAGGTTCAAAGAGATCAACGCCCAGCATCGGGATGCGTTGCTCCAGAGCATCCAGTACAATGCGGTCTTCTTCCCCTCAATCGAGCTCTTCAGCGCTATCACCGTCGGCATCGTGCTCTGGGTGGGCGGCGCCATGATCCTCGACGAACAGGTTCTCCCTGGCGTCATCATCGCCTTTGTCCAGTATGTGAACCGCCTTTTTGCGCCGATCCGCGATCTGGCGGAGAAGTACAACATTTTGCAGGCGGCGATGGCATCGAGCGAACGGGTATTCAAGCTGCTTGATGTGCAGGAATCGCTGGCGGGACCTGCTACACCCACCCACCCGCTTCGCCTGCGCGGTGAGATCGAGTTCAGGGATGTCTGGCTCTCCTACGCAGTCGGCGAGCCGGTTCTCAAGGGGATCTCCCTGCGGGTGGCCCCTGGCGAAAAGGTGGCCTTGGTCGGCGCCACTGGCGCCGGGAAGACCTCGATCATCTCGGCCCTCTGCCGGTTCTATGACGTCCAGAGCGGCAGCGTTCGCATCGATGGCATCGACGTGCGGGAATGGGACAAGCGGACGTTACGTCGGCACCTGGGGTTAGTGCTACAGGACGTCTTTCTCTTCTCCGGAGATATCGCCCGCAATATCAGTCTCGGCGATCCTGCTATTTCAGAAGCGCAGATGGTCGAAGCGGTGCGACGCGTTCACGCCCAGGGCTTTATCGATCGGCTGCCCGGCGGTTTGCACGCCGTCGTGGAGGAGCGTGGCTCTACGCTCTCCCAGGGCGAACGCCAGCTTCTCTCTTTCGCCAGGGCTCTGGCCTTCGACAGACCGATCCTGATCATGGACGAGGCGACCAGTTCGGTGGACACGGCAACGGAGTTGCTGATCCAGGATGCCCTGAGAGCGCTGCTGGTCGGGCGGACCGCCCTGATCATTGCCCACCGCCTCTCGACAATCCAGTTCGTCGATCGGATCATCGTCCTGCACAAGGGGCGCATCCGGGAGGAAGGAACCCATCAGGAATTGCTGGCCAACGGCGGGCTCTACAGCCGGCTCTATGAGTTGCAGTACTGACCACTGGAGTGCAGCCCCTCAACAGGTCGTTGTGCCAAACGTCCCCCCGCGTTTTCTTTCCTCAATGTAGGGGCGAACCTATACGTTCGCCCCATCTGGGCTGGCACACAGATCTGTCCCTATGGCTTCTTCTCTGACACCAGGATGACCTCGTGCATCTCGAAGCCGTTGGGACCGGGGCACATCTCCTTAGGCGCCAGGTTGCTGTGGACCTGCTTGAACTCTTCACTCTGGGTCCAGGCCTCGAACGTCTCCCGGCTCTCCCAATGGGTCAGGAGGATGTAATAATCGCCCAGGATAGGCCGTAGAATCTCGTTTCGGATGAATCCCGGCTTACGCTCTACAACGCTTAAGCGGTGGTCGAATCGCTTCTCGAACTCCTTTTCATACCCCTTTGTGACAGGCACTCTGTTAGTTACGACAATCATTGCTCCCTCCAGTGCAGGAAACGGTTCACGTTTCGTTCGATTAGAAGATCACCATCATAACTTTCCGCATGCAGGTTGTCAACGTATCGCCCTTCTCAATTGTAACCATTCAGTGATAGGGGGGAAATCATTAAATAAAATGTGGTAGGTTTTTATAAAATCCCCCTTAATCCCCCTTCTTCAAAGGGGGAAACGGGTAGTCCCCCTCTTTGGAAAAGAGGGGCTAGGGGAGATTTTTCCACCCGTAACTGAATGGTTACTCTCAATTTATCCCTTGACTCACTAAAAACTTTCTGTTTGACTGAAAAGCAATCCGCAATAACTGGTTAGGCCCCAGATAGGCGCGGCGCTTAGCCCCGCGCATACAACAGCAATGTAGGAGGTGTCAGATGTCGACGGAAGACAACAAGCGTCTAGTGCGTCGCCTCTACGACGAGGGGTTCAAATTCTCGGCAATGGATGAGTTCTTCTCCCCCGATCTTGTCTACCACGATCCACCGCCGATCCCCGGTCTCAAGCCCGGACTTGAAGCGATCAAGCAGACGTTCAGAGCTTTTGCGTCCGCGGCCCCAGAGGGCAACCCCGTTATTCACGATCTGATTGCCGAGGGAGACCGGGTGGTGGTCCGAATGACAGCGGCTGGAATGCATACAGGCGAACTCTTTGGTGTCCCGCCAACTGGAAAGCGGTTAGAGATGACCGGTATTGTCATCTACCGTTTCGAGGGAGGGAAGATCATAGAGCGATGGGCACAGCACGACTTCCTTGGGCTGATGTACCAGCTAGGCCTGCTATCTACAAATCGACATGAGCCCTCACCACATCCTGACCAACGTGAGCCCAGCGCGGCTATAAAGGCTGAGGATTAGGGGTGTTGCGAGTTTAGTGTGGGTACCCCTTACATGCGGAGGTAACGACTTAGAGGCAGTCGCCGTATCGGATTCGAGCGGGGTATCATCCAGTCTTTGACAGAAAGCACACCATGGACGATATCGGACTCTCTGCTAAGCTCTTGAGAATCTAGATCCTTCCTCATGTCTCCAGTCACGCACCGCCATAACTAAGAGTTTGCTTCAGCCGCGTTGCTCTCTCGTAATACTCGATGCGCCAGTGGTGCGTCCATGGGCGTGCAAGTTTGGTGGGGAGGCGTTAGGTCCAATGCTTGGTACTCCCTCACCTTCATTCCCCCCATGGGGTACCTTCTGAGTGCGGAGAGACGTCTGATTCATGGTTGACAGAGGACAAAAAGAAGTCTAAGCTCCATCTGCTGATGAGATGCTGCGCTATATTTATAGAAGCTCGGCGTCAAACGACAGTACCGTTCGACAGATCTCCGGAAACCGTCATTCCTGAGATATAAAGAAAACAGACGCGGAGGAGTGCATGACAACGCAATCGCAGAGTTCGGGACTGCAGGGGTGGGCCCTGATCCTTGGGGCCTCCAGCGGCTTCGGTGGGGCCGCCTCCCTTGCTCTGGCGAAAGCAGGGATGCATATATTTGGCGTACACCTGGACCGCAAGGCAACCATGCCGAATGTCGAGCGGATCATCAGCGAGATCAAACACGCGGGGCGGGAAGCGGTCTTTTTCAACGTGAACGCCTCCGATTCAGAGAAGCGGTGCGATGTCCTGGATCAGATGGAGAAGATCCTGGCCGATCGAGGGGAGTCCTCTGCGGTGAATGTGATGCTGCACTCCCTCGCCTTCGGGACCCTGAAGCCGTTCGTTGCCCTTTCGCCCAAGGACGCCATCACCTCGGTCCAGATGGATATGACCCTGGGTGTGATGGCCCACAGCCTCATCTATTGGGTTCAGGAGCTGGTGACGCGAAAGTTGATGGTCCGCGGTGGACGGGTGTACGCGATGACCAGTTCTGGCGGGAGGCGGGTCTGGGCCGGCTATGGGGCCGTCTCGGCGGCCAAGGCGGCTCTGGAGTCGCATATCCGGCAGCTCGCGATGGAGCTGGCCCCCATGGGGATTACGGCGAACGCTATCCGCGCAGGGGTCACCGATACTCCAGCGCTCCGGAAGATCCCAGGAAGCCAGGAGATCGTAGAAACTGCGATGCGGCTCAATCCCTCCGGCCGCCTCACCACGCCCGAGGACATTGCCGAAATCCTCGTCACCTTGAGCCGCCCCGAGACCTACTGGATGACAGGTAACGTGATCGGGGTGGATGGGGGCGAGGATGTCGTAGCGTTCTTTATCTCCCCTTCAACGGCGGCAGGCACGGAAAGGTCGACGCCCGCTTGATGAGGGATGCATGAGCCCCGATCCGTGTAAAAGAGGATGTCAACCACGGGACTCGGCAGGTCAGGAACTGCGAGAGAGGCTCACGCATGAGGTTAACTGCAAAAGTCGGGTTAAACCTATGCGCCGGGTGCGGTAATGTCAACAGTAGCTGAACGGCGCGAGGCGCGGTTCCGTTTGATCAGCCACGGCTTGCTTGACCCCCACCAGCTCTGAGCAGCCCGCCAGCGGCCCGCCTGATCGTCGATCAGGAGGAACTTGACATAGCGTTCCAGCAACTGAGGGACCGGACGATCCCGTAGGAGCAACTGAGTAACCGGCATGAGGAGCCTAACCGGAATCGCCGGTCTCAGTCTCTTTAGGATCGGGGACGGGATGTGGGCCCCCAGGAGCGACTGTACGCAAGTCAGGGCATAGTAGACCGCGTAGCGGCACCGATAGCGATCAGCCTTCCGCAAGAGACGACCCCAGTCGATCCGGCCACCTTCCCGCCTGAGGACCAGGAAAAGATCACACAGGAGAATTAGGCCGTCAAAGGCGTGGTGGAATGTAAAGTGGACACAGAGGTGGAGCAGTAGAGTCTCGCCTCCGAGTATTGGTACGAGTCGCCCCCCGATCTGGATCTGCTCAGCGACGCTCCATGCTTCTGTACCGCTCAAAAGGGATGGTGGCCCCCAGGAGGCCATGAGGGTATCCCAGTGGAGATCCACCGTCAGCGTTCTTGGACCTTGCCGATCGAACTCAACCTCCCCAAACAACTCGCGCTTCTCGGTCTCGAGGTGCGGGTACCTTAGGCCAAACCCACACTCTGTCAGCGCAGCCTTTGCCGTCTCGTAGGAGCCCTCTTTGATGAGGAGATCGATGTCGCTGTAGGGCCGCAGCCCTTCATCCGGATAGCATGTTTTCGAGAGGGCCTCGCCCTTCAGGAGGATGAATGGGATGTCACGAGCCTCGAACAGTCCCGCCAGCTCCCCTAGGGCCTGCACGTGGTACAGGGCGGTGGCGACCGTCTCACGGCGTTGCGCCTCCCATTCCGATCGTAGCCAGTCTGGGATCCCACGAATCCGGGACCGGCGCAGGCTGTATGAGAGGAGCGGTCCGACCCGGTGGTGGCGGACCAATCGCTGGAGCAGGGACCAGTCGAGAGCGGAGAGGACGATTGCCGGATCTGAAGAGGCCTCAGACAGCGAGGCCCGGAGTATCCTAAGGAGGGCGTGCCCCTCTGGGGAACTTTTCATCCCCGTCATCCCAGGAGCGGATCGATCAGGCGGGGCAGGTCCATGACGTCACGGCCAAAATGCAGGCGATAGCAGGCAGTTGTTTCGACGAGGCGTGAGAGCAGCTCGAAGTGACGTACCGAAACCTCGCGATCAAAACAGAGGAGACTATGAGGCAGGAGCGCCTGAAGTGCCCTGATCTTTGAAAGCGGCTCGACTCTACTTGTCGACTCTTTACTGATCTGTGGAAACAGAATCACGCGAGGTGTGGCGGCATCGACCGTTGATCCCGGATAGAGCATCTCGGCGCAGAACCGCTTCTTTCGATAACCCACCGCGATCGCGGCCGTTCTCTCACGAAGCTCCGGAAAGAAGGCAATGGTCTGATCGGTCACATCGATCATCTCTGGGAAGGCGAGCAGCTCAAGGCCGTTCTCGGTCCCTCGGAGAAACGGTTTGTCATCAGAGAGGCAGCGATACCCTCCACGCATGAGTGCCACACAACTGGTACTCTTGCCGCTCCCGCTCAAGCCGGGGATCAGCACCCCGCACCCGTTCCGTTCCAGCGCGGCTGCATGAATTATATGGAGTCCCCGCCGTGCCAGAAGCTGCGCGAGCGGAAAAAAGAAGAAGATGCTGGGGAGCAGTGCAGGGTGGAGATCCAACGGCTCAGTGAGCGATCCCTCGAGTACCCCTGCCGAGACGTCAAGCCGTAGCCGGCCACGTCGATGATAATCCAGCAATAGGCAACCATCCCGACCATAGACGTCCCAGTTGACTCCCAGCCGCCCAGCAAGATCGAAGGCATTTTCCCAGGATGTCGAGAAGAGCAATGGCCCGCCTCCATCGGATGATCCATTTGAAAGTGGGTCCAGGGCCTTCCCGCTACGTCCATAGATGAATCGCAGCGGCTGACTATCCGTCACGGGAGGATAGGCAAACCGGTGCAGCAGCTCACCAATCGCGGTGGCCAACAACGGAATATCAGTATCCACCCGAACGCCGATGCCGTGGATATTAAAATGCTGCGTCAGGAGACCGCTCATAGTGCCATTACAGCGTACACGTGTCGCCTTCATCCTGGCGGCTGGTGACGCGACGCAATCGATCCCCGCTGCTCCCATGTGCCCCATACATAAGAATCCCGCTCCTTACTCCTTCTGGCCAGAATTACGGTGACGTATTGTCTCGACCCAACTTTTAGATCCCCTCTCCCCGCTGTGGGAGAGGGTTAGGGTGAGTGGTACGCTCGGCACGGCCCCCTCAAGCAACCTCACAGTCAAGCATCGTCACATCCACGCATATTCCCAACCGATAAAGACTTATGTAATCGAGGGATTTGCTGCCGTGATATCTCGCAGTGGCTTGTGCTTCGTCAGCGTCGGCTTCGTGTACGGCTGCTTTGGAGTTGGCGTAACATCCTTCATTGGCTCGCTCCTTGGACTTTATCTTTAAGGTTTACGATATCGAGGGCTATGCCGCATCGGTAAGCATCAGTCTACTTCGCACCCTTATCCACGGGCACCCGAGATGTCCCCCGCCGTAATATCCCGCAGCGGCTTGTGCTTCGTGAGGGTCGGCTTCGTGTAGGGCGTCTTCTGATCGGTCTCATGGACGTTCTGTTCCTGGACTTCCTTCATGCGTTTCCTCCTCCTTCCCAGAGTTGTTTGTTGCAGTGACGATTACCTACGCGCATCACTAACTTGCCGCCGCCGCAGGCAGGGAGGTGGCGGCAGGCGTAACACTCCTCTGGAAGGACCGGCTCCCGATAGCGCTGGAAGCCGTTATTCCAAATCTCCCTGAGGCCCTGATCCTTGATGTTCCCTTCGGAATAGGCCGCATCATGAAGGACGGTTGCCCCGATGACATCCCCTGTTGGCATGATGGCACAGACGCTCAGCCCTTCCGAGGGGGTGAATGGCTTCGACCTGACCTCCAGATCCCACGGTCCCAGATACCCCACCTCTTCGCTTAGCATCACCGGAAATCGTTCCCGTCGCTCTCGGATAAAATCAAGAATCCACCGGATCTGATCGTCGGTCAGATGGAAACGATCCTTGCCCTTTGCCCGCCCCGAGGGCAGGGCCAGCGCGATCCGCCAGCAGGTCGCAGCCGAGGCCATAATCCAATCCCCCAGCTCCTCCATCTCATGGAGGTTTCCGGGATGGGCCATCGTATTGACCATGCGAGGGGAGATCCCCATCTCCTGAAACAACTCAAGGGCCCGGAAGGTTTTCTTGAAGGCCCCGGGGTGGTGTCGGAAGCGATCGTTCGTCTCCTCCAAGCCGTCCACGCTGGTAAAGACGCTGGCCAGCTTGAGCCGGGCCAGCCGTTCGCGGTTCTGCTCGACCAGGCTTCCGTTGGTGGCCAGATGCACCCGCAATCCCTGTTGAGTGGCGAGATCAATGATGTCGAAGACATCGTGTCGAACGAGTGGCTCGCCGCCCGTAATGTTAAGATACTTCACCCCCATCTCCCCCATCTCACGAATCAGCCGGGCGATCGTCTCGAAGGAAAGCCCCCACTCGGCCTTGGGATGGGACGAGGATTCGCAGTGATCGCAGGTGAAGTTACAGCCATAGGTCAGCAGGAGATCTACCGATGAGGGGGGTGCGGGAAATCCTAGTCGGCGTCGGACCTGCTTCTCGAATCGCTTGATACTGACATAATGGTCCAGGTACCAGCGACCAAGACCGGGTGTGGCGCGGCACCCTGTTTCGACGAGCTGTCCGATCATGGCCGCCAGCCAACCGCTGCCAGAGCGTGTTGGGGGTCGGCCCCGTCGGTACCTGTCGGGTACGAATAGACGGCCACATACGGACGCAACCCTTCTTCCGACTCACCCAGGGGGGCGCCGTCAAGCGTCACCCAGCTATGTCCTTCCAATCTATCCATACCGGACCTCACACCAAAGTGGATCGAGACTGGGATACCGTGCTTGCAACCGTATCGGTACACGACTAGGGAGCGGAGTAGGCATGGGCGCCGAGAACGGAGGAGACGTGTGATGATCATATTGCTATACCGCCGGACCCGGTCGAGTGAGCGAATCTCCGGTTTGACGAGCGCCTTCCGCTCGGAACGCCTTGAAGACTGACGGCTAAAGTGGCTGAGGAGCGTGGGCAATGGCAAGGTCCGCACAAGGACGGCTGCCTCGAAGATGGTGAGAAGCGACCAGACGAAGAGCCAAAGCGCCTCAGGATCGCTCAGTTCCCGAAGGCGTCGAAGGGTCTTCACAAACCCTCACCAATCCTTCCTTTAGGAGTGTCTGCGTCAGATCGAGGAGATCCTGCCCAACCTGTTCTGGCAGGACATCGAATCGCGCGTACAGGGCCTCACCTATCGCAGCCAAAGAGGTCGCCCCATCGAACAGCTCCCATGCCGTGGTGCCCGTTTCATTCAAGGTGAAATAGACACCGGTCTCGAGATGGAGGAGTACGCTCTCCCCTTCGAGGGCCTTCCATGTGACATGTTCACCTTTCATCGGGCAAATACGAGTAAGATCTCTCAATTCCATCGATGCCTCATACGTGTGACGACGGTTGAGACTTGGTCAACTCCAACCTCATATCAGACCATGCCCTAACCGGTCAAGGAGATTCGCCACTACCCGCACATGGCGACTTCCAGTGTATTGAGAGTATTGGAGGTTGACCCTGGTTATCAGCTCTGGTCATTAACGACCGCCACTAACCTGTCATGATGACCGACAGGCTGGGAAGCACTCACGACCACCGGTTAGAGCTGGAACCCAGGTCACCCAAGCGCCGGCAGAGATCAATGATCGGCTCCTGGGCAAATGCAGAAAAGACAGCAACGAAACGGTTTGCCTCCCTGTTGGGGAGAACGAGATCCCTGATCAGGTCAGATGTCTCGCTCCAAACATGAATGGCGTGATAAGGGATGCCAGACTCCAACGCCGCTGACTTCAGGATAGATGAGATCTCTCCCGGGGCCCTCACATGCCTGTAACGCGGCAGGGGTTCCCGGATGATGATCTCATCACACACGGAAGCGGCGATCCCGGCAAGTTCACGGATGTAACTCGTTGATTGCATCCCTATGCCCGTGATAACCCCGATGATGCGTCCCACAGGAAAAGGGGGGCAGACCCGTATTCTGGCAAGAGCCTGGGCATCCCTCTGGTAACTGTCCCTGTTGCTCCCCGCCAAAAGGAGCACCCTTCCCCATGCACCCTCGAACAGATTGAAATGCCCAGGGTTATCATCCGGGACCGACCCGAAAGACATGAGACTCTTGAGAAGCGACTCCTGTGAAACTGGCAGGAATGGACGCATGGCCTCTACGGAGGCAATGGCCGCCAGCAGGTTGTAGGCGTTATACGGAGCAAAGCCCTTACAAAGCAAAGGTGCATCAGAGATTTCGGCAACGATGGAAGGGCATCCGCCACACTCCTTTACCACCGCTCCATGATAATCGTATCGATACAGAGGCGCACCGAGATCAGCGCCGCCATGCGCAGGAGATCTGGCAAGGCTCAGGTGGACCGCTTCGACACATCGAGGAGGGCGAAGGGAGGACAGAAGAGGATCATCAGCGTTTAGAATGATAGTCCCCCCTGAACGGACCCTGGAAGCCAACCTCCATTTCAGGGCCAGCATCTCCTCCAGGGTTTCGATGCCTAGCTCACCCAGGTGGCCATCGGTAATATTGGTGAAGATCGCGACGTTACAGTCAGGGAAGCCGAATCCATACCGCTGGATCGAGCCATGGGCGGTTTCCAGCACGAGAAGATCGCGCCCTCCGGCCCGATAGGCCCGGAGGGGACCGTCCACACCCGAGAATGACCCACTTAGGACGCAGATGCCATTGACGTAGACCCCCCCGCTACAGGCCATCCCGACCCGATAACCGGCATCCGAATAAATCCTGGAGATCAGGCGGGTGGTCGTAGTCTTCCCTTTGGTGCCGGTAATAGCAATCACCGGCCCCTGGAATCCCTTAAGCTTCCAGCGTGACCAGGCAGTGAGGGCGTACCATCCCAGATTGTGGAAGGAGTCTTGTAGTTTCTGCAGCTTTCGCCGCGATCGAAAGAACGAACGCAGGCGCCTGCTCAGCGCAGCCCCTACTACGTCCATGCCGCTTTACCTCTCAGGCGCCAGAATACCAGGCTGTCTAGTGAAGGGGCATGGGGCAAATCCAAAAAGTATCTAAGTATCAGTGCTTCCGTTAGCGGTCACATCCCGAAGCCACCCCACTCGCCTGAGGGTGGGACGCTGGTAGGGGGCTTTGGACTCCTTCGCCTCACGATCGATAAGCTCTGCTGTCTTTCCCGATTCCCCCATTTTTTACCCTCCCGTCAAAGGTTCCTCACTCAATAGTATCTATGCTCGCCTGAGCGGTCACATCCCGAAGCCACCCCACCCGTCTGAGGATAGGCCGCTCGTAGGCGGCTTTGGACTCCTTCGCCTCACGATCGATAAGCTCTGCTGTCTTTCCCGATTCCCCCATTTTTCACCCTCCTGTCAAAGGTTCCTCACTGCATTGACTGAGTCCACGCGATAATCTTCAGGAAGTTCTTAACGGCCTTAGAATAATGACGACACCGTTTACTATACTTGTTATTTCCCGGCTTGACCGGGGAATCCAGAAAAGCACCGGATGCCCGCTGAGGAAGGATCGCTCATTGTTATTGCCGCCCCTCGCATCATCGGAACTCAGGAACAGGCTACGTTGTAAATAGGAGTGGGGCGCCCTCGGGGAATCCCCTGTGGGGGTCATTATAACGGGTGAATCCCCAAATTGTTAAGCGAATTCGATCTAGACTGGTGGTAGCAGGCGGCGTTAAGTCCTTGACACGATCTTTCGAGCCGATCTATCATTCGGCTAGCTCAATGGCTTGTTTTCTGGGAGCTGAAGTGGTGGGTTCAGTCGCGCAAAAGGGGCCGTAGCATCGAGGATGGATCGCACTATGGGCAGTGGGCAGTGGAGTGGGGTGCGCGAACCGCTTGGCGAAATCCTGATCCGTGAGGGCTTGGTTGCTCGGGACCAACTCCAACGAGGGTTAGCTCACCAGCGGGAGGTCGGTAAACGGCTTGGGGAAACCCTTGTAGAGCTTGGGTATGTGTCAGAAGAAGACGTCGCAAAAGCTCTTGCCCTGCAATTTGCAGTTCCCTATCTATCGCTCGCAGCCCTCTCGATTACACCTGTTCTGATTCGTAATCGTCCCTCCTCGAAGTACCTGCGGGAGCACAAGGTCTTCCCGATTGAGATCAAAGATGGCGCGTTGACCGTCGCCATGGGCGACCTGGCTGATCCGTATACGCTAGACGACCTTCGACTTAGCACCGGCCTCGCTATCATAGTCTGTTTAGCCCAGGATCGGGAGATCCTCGATGCGATCGATCAGTATTATGGCGATGGCCAGGCGACGATCGAGAAGATCGTCAAGGGGTATAGCGAGGAGGAGGGTGGGGCGTCAGGCGATGATCGTGAGGATATCGATCATCTGCGGGATCTGGCCTCCGAGGCCCCTGTTATCCAGCTTGTGAATCTCGTGATCACCAGGGCGGTGGAGGCCCGCGCCAGCGATATCCACATCGAACCGTTCGAGGATACGCTTCGAATCCGCTACCGGGTGGATGGCGTGCTGGTGGACCACGAGTCCCCTCCCAAGCGGCTCCAGAGGGCCGTGATCTCCCGTGTCAAGATCATGGCCAAGATGAACATCGCCGAGCGACGGCTTCCACAGGACGGTCGGATCAGGCTCCAGATCCTGGGGAAGGACCTGGACCTCCGGGTCTCCACGATTCCCACCTTGCACGGCGAAAGCGTCGTGATGCGAATCCTGGATCGCAGTAGCCTCCTCCTGAGCCTCGGGGATATGGGCATGCCTGAAGATATTCGCTTACAATTCCAGCGGCTGATTAGAAAGCCGCATGGCATGATCCTGGTGACGGGGCCGACCGGGAGCGGGAAGACGACCACCTTGTACACGGCGCTGAGTGAGATCAACTCCGCCGACAAAAAGATCATCACCATCGAGGACCCGGTTGAGTATCAGCTCCAAGGAGTCAACCAGATCCACGTCAAGCCCAAGATCGGTCTGACCTTCGCGAACGGCCTGCGCTCTATCGTCCGCCAGGATCCAGACATCATCATGGTTGGGGAGATCCGCGATGCGGAGACCGCAGACATCGCCATCCATTCGGCGCTGACCGGGCATCTGGTGTTCAGCACCCTGCATACGAATGACGCGCCCGGCGCCATCACGAGGCTTCTGGACATGGGTATCGAAAACTACCTGGTTTCGAGCGTCCTGGTGGCGGTCCTGGCTCAGCGCTTGGTCCGCGTTATCTGCCATGAGTGCCGGGAGTCGTACCGGTTGGATTCGGCTGCGGTCCGAAAAATGGGGATCAAGACCGAGGTCGATGGATCGATGCAGGTATTTCGGGGTAAGGGATGCGCCGCGTGTAACTTTACCGGATACCGTGGTCGCAGCGGCATCTACGAGTTTTTGGTAATCAGCGAAGAGATTCAACGGTTGATCCTGGAAAAGGCCGACTCTAACACGATTCGGCAGAAGGCGCTCCAGTTTGGCATGAAGACGCTCTGGGAGGATGGCTGGCGGAACGTTGAGTTGGGGGTTACGACCCTGGAGGATCTGCTTCGGGTCACCAAAGAGGAGGCGTAAGCTCCGACTGCTTCCCCATGTGAGCCGGCAACCCTTTATCAATCAAGCAGATAGGGTCTCCTATCTGCTTGATTTTTGAGGCCAGTTCAAGCGACTTGCAGGGCCATTTCAGGACCTGATTTCTATTGACAGTGCATCGGTAGTTGCTATAGTCGTAAACCTATACCTGTAATTCGGTGTCAATAAAGGTAAAATGTAACTCATTAGGTAGATAGACTGAAGGCTGAAGGCTTTTAGGGTTAAAGCGATGATCACACACAACCTCTGGCAGTTGAGTTGGCTGTTGAAGTCGCAATGCGTCGAAGCGTGTGGGCTTCTTGCCCAATGAGGAGTCCTCTCTGAGAGAACCAAAGGTCGTAGAAGCCGGGAAGTTCTTGAATCTACTGGGGGTTCATTCCCCGCGGCTTGCCGCGAGTTCGTCATACCGGCGGAAGCCGGTATCCAGAGGGCCCGACTGGATTCCGTGTCAAGCACGGAATGACGGGCCAGAACAGAAGACGATACCCCGTAGCTTGCTGCGGGGTAGTTCATTGTGCCGTGCGAGATAATGTATAGTCTTCAGCCTTCAGCCTAAACGTCTAAGTAGTTACAGTCAAGCCTGCGTATGGGGACATTTCAATACACCGCCACTGATCGTGCCGCCAAGATCATCCAGGGGAGCATGGAGGCTTCCGACGAACGGGCGGTCGTGGTTTGGCTCCAGACCAACGGCTACTACCCGATCAAGATTGGTCAGGCCGGTGCGATGGTGGAGGCCAAGCCTGGTCTCGCTGGGGTCCAGAGCCGATTTGCGAGGGGACCGTCCGCCCAAGACGTCCTGGCCTTCACGCAACAACTTGCCACATTGCTTGAGGCTGGGATGGAGCTGGACCGGAGCCTGTCGATCCTGCTGGACCTGACCGACAATCAACGGTTCCGGTCTATTCTCCGTGGCGTCCTGGCCGACATCCAGGCGGGTAGTTCATTCGCCGACAGCTTGGCTAAGCATCCACGACTTTTCTCCCGGCTGTACGTCAATATGGTTAAGGCGGGGGAGGCGAGCGGCGTGTTAGAGGTGATCCTTTCGCGGCTGGCCGGGTTTATGGAGCGGTCCAAGACGATCCGGGACGAGATCACCTCAGCCCTCATCTATCCGATTCTGCTGCTCCTTGTGGGTGGCGGTGCCGTGGTGGTCATGATGAACTTCGTGATTCCACGGTTTGCCCAGATCTTTGCCGATACCAAGCAGCTCATGCCACTGCCGACCAGGATGCTGCTCGCGATCAGCACGTTCACGACCGGCTACTGGTGGGTGTTTGTGGGGCTGATCGTCATTGGCTGGGGTGGTCTTCGAGCCTATCTACAGACTGAGCAGGGGAAGATGCAGTGGGACCAGTGGAAGCTGGCCTTGCCGTTACTGGGAGGCCTGATTCAGGAGATCGAGGTCTCCCGCTTTGCCAGGACGTTCGGGACGCTTCTCCAAAGCGGGGTCCCGGTGCTCGCCGCCGTTTCTATCGTCAAAGAGACGGTCACCAATCGGGTGATCGCCGGCGCCATGTCCAGGTTGCAAGAGGGGGTGAAGCGTGGCGAGGGAATCAGCGGCCCGCTGCGGGCCACTGGTGCCTTTCCCTCCTTTTCCATCCATATGGCCAGGGTGGGAGAAGAGACTGGAAAGCTGGAGGAGATGCTGATCAAGGTGGCCGACACCTACGATGACCGGGTGCGGCGAACGGTCAAGCGCTTGACCTCGCTGCTGGAGCCGGTCCTGATCCTGTCCCTAGGCCTCATTGTTGGATTCATCGTGATGTCGATGTTGCTGGCGATATTTAGTATCAATGAGCTTCCGCTCTAAGTACAGTTTGCGGGGTACGTCCCCACCCTCGCCGACGTAGGGGCGACCCTGGTGGTCGCCCGCTCTGGGCAGGCACAAGGCCTGCCCCTACAAGGGAGGAGAGGCAGGGAGGGGGTGCGGGGTGCGAACATACGTACAGATGGGGCATGGAGCAAAGGAGCTGAGCGTGGGAATGCAGCGATGTGAAGATATCCAGGTATGGCAAAAGGCGAGGGCCAGGACCTTGCACCGTAATCAGGCCGGCTTCACCCTCATCGAGCTGCTGGTGGTCATCATCATCATCGGCCTGTTGGCCGCTCTCGTTGGGCCGAAGCTGTTCGGCAGGGTGGGGAAGGGTAAGCAGGCGGCGGCTCAGGCCCAGATCGAGCTGTTCGGCGCCGCCTTAGACAACTTTCGCCTCGACGTCGGCCGGTATCCGACCAGCGAGGAAGGGCTGAAGGCGATGCTTGTCAATCCGGGCGCGGTTGAGAACTGGGATGGGCCCTATCTCAAGAAGCAGGAGATCCCGTTAGATCCCTGGGTGCACCCCTTTGTCTATAAGTCTCCGGGGGAGCATGGCGATTACGATATCATCTCCTATGGCGGTGATGGCGTGGCGGGTGGCGATGGGGAGAATCAGGACATCGTGAGCTGGGCGGGCATCAAACGGGCAGGAGAGCGGGTTGAACAATAGACCAGTGCGGGGTACGAGGGGCTTCACGCTCCTCGAACTTACCGTGGTGCTGTTCATTCTCACGCTGGTGACCGTGCTGGTCGCACCGGCCTTCAGCCACCCATTCGGGCAGGCTCGACTCAAGGCCTCGGCGAGGGATATCGCCGCCCTGTGCCGGTTTGCCAGAACGCAGGCGATCGCCAACCAGGATGTAGTGGAGGTGGTGCTTGACCGGCAGACCAATCGCTACTGGTTGAGGGGACCCGACTGGATTGTCGGCCGCCTGAGCGGCATCGACCAGGTTCCAACGGTTGAGGACCCGGAACAGCAGGTTCAGATGCGGCAGGCTCGGGTCCGTTCTCTTCCGCCTGGTGTGAGCCTGAAGTCCGTTCTCCTCACCACCGGCCCCCTTCGGTCAGATGAGCGTGGCGCCATTGCCTTCTTTCCGCAGGGGAGCTCGACGGGTGGATCGATTGACCTCTCTGACGAGAAGGGGCGAGCCTATCGAATTGTTGTGGATCCATCGGTTGGGTTGATTCGCATCAGCACCGCAGAGAATGCGTGAACATAGTGCGAAGCGCGAAATCCCCCCACCCCCCCCTTTACAAAAGGGGGGCACGGGGGGATTTGCCATGCTCCGCACGCCGTACGGAGCATGGCTTCACGCTGCTCGAGGTCATTGTTGCCTTGGCCATTCTCGGTATCGGGTTCGCCTTGGCCATGGAGCTGCTAGCCGCTGGGGTTCGCTCTGCGAAGGCGTCCGAAGATTACACTCAGGCGGTCCTGCTGGCTCGGCAGAAAATGGCCGAGGTCGCCGTAATGCGGAACCTCACAGGCTCGGCCGAAACAGGGGAGTTCGGTGGGGGATTCCGTTGGGCCTCTGAGGTCCAGCCGCTCGAACAGGAGGAAGAACTCCCCGGTCGGCTCTACAGTGTCCAGGTCCGCGTCACGTGGCCTAGCCGCCGTGGAGAGAAATCCGTGAACCTTCAGACCCTGAGGATGATGGTGGACGAGAAGAAGTTGGGTCAGACGCGTGTGGTGCAGTAAGCAAGTTTCGAGTTTCGAGTTTCTAGTTTCGAGTTCCACGTTCCAGGTTTCTGACAAGAGCAGGACTCCCGAAACCCGAAACCCGAAACCCGAAACCCGAAACCTGGAACTCCGCACTCCGCACGGCTTCACCTTGATCGAGGTCTTGATCTCGCTGACGATCCTGTCGCTTATCTTCGTCGCCGTACTTGGTGCGATCCAGGTTGGAGCCAAGTCGTGGGAGAGCGGGGAGGCGCGGGCGGAAGAGAGCCAGCGCAATCGCACCCTTGTCGAGACCCTCGCACGAGACCTTACGATGATACACCCTTTGCGTGTGAAAGAGCAGGATAAGGATGTCATCGCCTTTCATGGCAAGTCGGACTCCCTCAAGTTTGCTACCCTTCCACAGAGCTACGGGGCCGAACCATTCAGTCACATGGTCAGGATCGTGGCCTATGCCGTCGAGTCTGGTCGGGGACTGGTGGCCACAGGAAGCTACCCTCTTGCTACTCAGGCATCCGCCTCGTTCGAGGATTCAGTCAAACCGCTCGATGAACGAG
The DNA here is from genome assembly GCF_003044035.1 of Candidatus Methylomirabilis limnetica. Classification (NCBI taxonomy): domain Bacteria; phylum Methylomirabilota (SeqCode); class Methylomirabilia (SeqCode); order Methylomirabilales (SeqCode); family Methylomirabilaceae (SeqCode); genus Methylomirabilis (SeqCode); species Candidatus Methylomirabilis limnetica. Next base: position 28,727 of record NZ_NVQC01000007.1, on the reverse strand, counting down.
CGTTGCAGGCGCGCTTTCGGTACCTGGTGCCGGAGGGCAGGCCGGAGGAAAATCTTCCCCCCGCCTGGCGCGATTCTTGGGATCCTTCCCAAGACGAGACGCCGCAGCCCCCAGCTCGGAGATTCGTCCCTGCACAGGGGCAGCGCGCCCTGAAGGGCTCTGATCGTATGCCGTTGGCTGTGGAGCTCACGCTCACGATTCGACAGACGAAATCGTCTGGGCTCCGGGAGTTGATCCTGCCGCCGCTGGTCTTTCCAGTGCAAGTAGGGCGAACGCTATGAAAACGTTTCGAGTTTCGCGTTTCGAGTTTCGAGTGTGGCGTTTCAATAGGGGCAACCCGGCGGGTCGCCCTTACCCGAAACTCGAAACTCGAAACTCGAAACATCGTCTTCATTCGGAGCGTGGATTGGCGCTTGTGGTCGTACTTTGGATCCTGACATTTCTGAGTGTCGTGTTCACAGCCTTCACCTTTTCGATGCGCACAGAGCTGGCCGCGGCCGGCAACTTCAGGCAGGAAGCGGAAGCCTACTACTTGGCGGAGGCCGGTGTCTACCGGGCGGCGGCGGAGATCATCAATGCCGACCGTGATGTCCCGCCAGACTCGAAGAGCTACGACGCTCTGGACGAGCACTGGCGTACCAATCCGGCCGCCTATGAGAATGTGGCGCTGGGCGGGGGGCATTACCGGGTGGCGGTCAGGGATGAGGAGAGCAAGATTCCCCTGAACGGGCAGATCAGCCCGCAATACGATGCGATGCTTCGCCGGCTGTTCTCTAACTCCGGCGTCACGGATGAGAAGCTCCTCTCCACCATCGTCGATTCGATCCAGGACTGGCGCGACGTCGACACTCTACATCGCTTGAGTGGCGTCGAAGACGACTACTACCTGTCCCTCCCCAGCCCATATCGGGCGAAGAACGGGGACTTCGAGACTATCGACGAACTGCTCCTGATCAAAGGGATGACCCCGGAGATCCTGTACGGCAACGTCGCTGGCGCGCAGCGGCGGACTGAACTGGAGGCGCAACCTCCATGGGAACGTGAGCTCCAGCACGGTGAATCCCTCGGAGTCGCCAGGCACTTGTCGATCTATTCCTCCGGGATGGTGAATGTCAATACCGCCAGTTCCGAGGTCTTGATGGCGCTCGGGCTGACGGCGGCAGAGGTCCAGGCCGTTCTCGACCGGCGTACCCAACTTCCATTTAAGAACCCGCAGGAGTTCACTGAGCTTATCCGCGCCATCTTAGGGGGCGGTCGACAGGGATTCGCAGTGGTGCCTGGAGGCCAGTCGGGCCCGGCGAACCCGACGCAGATAATCGCAGAACTCAGTCAGACGGCTACAGTGAGCGCGAAAAACTTCTCCGTCAAATCGGCTGGGCGGATGACGGGATCAAGGCTTACGGTTCGCGTGGCCGCCATCCTCCGAAATGACGGGACGCCAGGCCGGCCGAAGCTCTCTGTACGGCTCTGGAGCCTTGACCCGAGACATGGAGGCGTATGACGCTCAGCGAGCTGATCCCAAGATCGAAAGTCAGCCTGGGCATCGATATCCGTGGTAGCCTGCTCTGCCATGTTTTGTTAAGCAAAGCGTTTGGGAGAGTCCAGCTCCTCGATCATGGCATCGAGGAGCTACCGGTCGAAGAGAAAGATAGGCCGGAAGTCCTCAAAGAGAAGCTGTCCGGCCTCTTGGCTCGGTTACCCAAGCGACCCGCCTTCGTAACGGTTGGCCTGCCTCGACGCTTCGTCACGATGCGATCGGTGAGCATGCCGGCGGTAGGCGAAGAGGAGCTCCGGGGGGTCCTGGACTACGAGGTTGAACGACATGTCCCCTTCCCTCCAGAGGAGGCGCAGTACGACTTCCAGGTGCTTGAGCGCGATGCCGAAAAGGCCACTGTCCTGTTGGCCGCGGCCAGGAAAGAGGAGGTCAGTAGATACCTCGCTCTGCTGCATGAGGCAGGGATCACGCCGACCGCTGTGGGCGTCTCGACGGTCGCATCGCTCAACGCCCTCCTCTACAACCAGGACCGAGGTGCGGAGCCCCTGAGGGTCCTCATCGATCTGCGGGACGGAGAGGCTGAGCTGAGTCTGACCAAACAAGGAATCTTTCGATGCTCCCGATACCTGACCCTTGGCCAGGCCGTGCCCCTCGATGCGCTGATACCGGAGATCTCTGCCCTTTTCGCTCACCTCGAAGCCAATGGCGGCCAGCAGGCAGGGCGAATCTCTATCGCAGGAACGGGCGCGGGCAGGGGAGATCTGTTGCGCCACCTGGCCGAACGGACCGGTCTTGAAGTGGAGTTCCTCCAGCCCTTTCAGCGAATCAAGGCAAGAGGCGTAGATCCTCAGGCGGCCCATTCTCTCGGGGCGGCCGTTGGGCTTGCGCTTCACGGGCTCGTTGTGCTCCCGCTCGATATTGACCTGCTCCCCAAAGAGCTGGCTCCCCCTCGCCACAATCCCGGTCTTGCGATGACCTTTCGACTCTTGGCCCTCATTGTAGCCTTGGGCCTCGCGTATCTGGTGAATGGGGCGAGTCAGGAGCGCCGGGCTTTAGCAGAGCTGACTGTCACGCTGGATCGGGTGCAGGCTGAAGCAGCCAAGGTGGAGTTGCTCAAGGGAGAGGTGGGGGCGCTCGCCGGCCAAATCACCACCCTGGAGACCATTGACCGAGAGGAGGTCAGGAAGCTGGATGTGCTACGCGAATTGTTCCAGATTCTGCCGAAGGGTATGACCCTTACGCTCTTTACGGTCGAGAAGCAAGAAGTCAAGATTGGCGGCTTCATCACCGGTTCTGCCTCCGACCTGATCTCGATTATGGAGCAGTCGCCACTCTTCGAAAACGCTCAATTCACCTCTCCGGTGGCCCAGCGAGGCGCTGAGGGGCAAGAGTTTCAGATCAAGGTGCTCCTTGAGGCCAGGAAGGAGAAACGGCCGTGAACATCGCCTCGCGTGAGCGCAGATTTCTCGTGGCTGGCGGAGCCGCCCTGGTAGCTTTTCTCGCCATCAATTACGCCATAGTTCCGGCCATTTCAAGCCAAATGCAGGTTCGAGGTGAGTACCTGGAAAAACTCCAGGCCCTTGAACGATTCCAACTGGTTGTGGAGGGAAAGAGACGGTACGAGAAGAAATTTGCCGAGGCCGAAGGGCTGTACAAGCAACTGCAACAGCGACTGTTGCCTGGGGAGAAGCTGACGCTCGCCGCCGCCGAGCTTCAGACGATGCTGCACAAGGCAGCGAGTGAGAGCGGGGTCACTATCGTAAGTGAAAGCATTCACGTGCCGAAGAAAGCGGAGGGGTTCACGCAGGTCGCGGTAGAGCTCTCCTTGAACGCGGATTTGAGGAAGCTTCGCGACTTCCTGTACAAGATTGAGAGCGCCGGAAAGCTGCTCACGGTACCAAAGCTCCAGGTGAACGCATCCTTCCCCAGGGTAGGCGCCGAGCTTCAGGTAACCGTAGTGGTCAGCGGGTACACTATGGAGTTGGAGGGGAAAAGCGCCGGTGCGTAGACCGCTGCGGCTTCTGAATCTCATCTTGGGCCTTGTCGCGGTGTTGATCGCTGCCGCCGTCGTGAAGGCGTGGGTCTCTCCTGTCGCCTCGGTCCCAGGCTCAGCCGTCACGAAGCCATTGCAAGAGGCGGAGGCGCTCGCCTATAGCCAGACGGCTCGACCACCCCTCACGCAGTTCGACGGCTTGCTGGAAAAGAATCCGTTCAAGCAGCCGCCGCCTATGCCGGTGCGGCCGCAGGGCGCAAGTCCGCCCCCTCCGCCCCCCCCGCCGCTTCCAACGCTTGTCGGTACGATACTGAGCGACCATGAGCGCCGGGCCATCCTGAGCGACAAAGGGAAAGCGAATATTTACACGATTGGTCAGGAGGTGGCTGGCGGGGTAATTACCGAGATCAAGGAGGATCGGATCATCTTCAAGCGCGGCGACACGCTGCATGATCTCGCCCTAAAGGCGGCCATTGAGTCTGCAGCCGCGGCTCCCGCAAAGGCGTCAGCGCCTGTTGCCGTTCAGGCTGGAGTTCCTGCACAATCGTCCGGGCCAATCCAGGCGCCTGTTCCTGACGCGGTTCCTGATAGAGAAGAGATACAGAGACGCCGGACGGAGCGGTTGAGGGAGCGACAAGAGCGGCGGGAGCGGAGAGCGACGCAGCAGGAAATGTAGGGACCGTGATTTACCTGCTACCAAGGGGAACTCAGGTCTGAATCGCTAAACACGAGGAAGGAGAGAGGATTGGCTACCCGAAGAACTCTTCTTGTGATCTTAACGGTTGCGGTGTTCCTTCCCGCTTGTACCGCCTTTCAGGCGTTAGGACGTTCCGGAGCCGAGGCGGAGCTGTCGCCTTCGAAGGTCGTGGCCCCGGCGCCGACGCCGGTACCTGCTTCTCCGATAATTGCCACGCCACCCGCGCGTCCGCATAAAGTCGAGGCGGAGCAAGAAGTGGAAGACCCAGAAGAGGCAGAAGAGGCAGAAGACGCCGAAGATACGGAAGACGCCGCTTCTTCCCAGGAGGCAGTGCCCAAACCTGTTCCCTTGCCTTCGACAGGCGTGATAGAAGGTGCTCCTGTTCCCCTAGCGGGAGCTCGCCTTGGTGGCGCGGCTAAAGGAGTGCCTGCCCAGCCTGGAGCACCCCAGTATGTCTCACTAAACTTTGACAACGCAGATCTGGAGCTGGTCCTCCGATCGATTGCCGATATCACCGGGATCAACTTTATTCTTGGCCCTGGCGTCAAGGCGAATGTCACGATGCGGACGACGACCAGGGTTCCTTCCAGCGAGGTTTTCTCCATCATGGAATCGGTGCTGGGGGTCAATAATCTGATTGCAGTGAAGGAGGGCGCATATTACAAAATTGTCCCGATCGCGGTCGCCCAGCAGGAACCTGAGGACGTGCAGATGGGAAAAGAGCGTACTGAAGAGCGGGAACGTTACGTAACCCAGATTGTCCACCTCGACCACCTTTCCGCCGACGAGATGACAAAGATCCTGCAGCCGTTCCTGTCCAAGGGTGCCAAGATGCTGGTCCACAAGGAGACCAACAGCCTGATCATCGCCGGTTTCAGCTCAACAATCAATCGGCTACTTGACACTGTCAGGGCGCTGGACATCCCATCCAAGCGAGACAATATCCAGCGAATCTTCGTCTATTTCGTGGAGAACGCCAAGGCCGCCGAGCTGGCGAATACACTCAACACCTTGTACGGCCGCCGAGATCTGGTGCGTGGCGCGGCTGTACCGGCAAGGCCTGGCCAGCCCCCGGCGGGACCTGGTGCGCCGCCGCCACCCCCTCCTCCCCCACCCCCGGGCCAGCCGCCACCCCCGCCTGGGGCGGCGCTACCGCCAGGCACCGAGGCGGCGCCAGGGGAGATCGTGGGCGACGTAACTATCGTCTCGGATGAGGCGAACAATGCGCTGATCATCAAGACTTCGCCGCGCAACTATGAGATCATCGAGGCGACGATCAAGCAGATCGACATTGTCCCAAAACAGGTGTTGATGGAGCTCATGCTCGCTCGGATCAGCTTGAACGACAGTTTTAACTTTAGCTTGGAGGAGATTATCCGGAGTGGTCAATTCCTCATTACGTCGGCATATGGCGTCGCGCCCCTCGCGACCGCGATCACTGGAGTTGTGAAGGACGGCAAAGCTCCCGCGACCGGTCTTACTCTTGCTTTTGTAGACAAGGATAAGTATCGCGTGGTCGTGAATAATCTTGTTACTGTGGGGAAAGCAGAGGTCCTGGCCAACCCTCACCTGCTTACGGCCAACAACAAGGAGGCGAATATCCAGATCGGTCAGGAGGTCCCGATTCCGACCGGAGTACAGTCTCTAGGGACCACTACTGGTAACGCGACAAACACCTCCTCCAATCTTTTCAGCACCTTCCAGCGCAAGGACATCGGGATTATCCTGAAGATCAAGCCTCACGTGAATGAGAAGCGATTGGTCTCGCTGGACATAGAGACTGAGAACACGAGTATTGCCAGCACTGCTACTGCTTCTGAGGGTGGTGCCTCGTTCAACAAGGTGACAACAAAGACGGCGGTGGTGGTGCAGGATGGCCAGTCGCTACTCATTGGAGGGATCATCCGGACGGACAAGACGAAAGACTACACCGGTATCCCGTTTCTAAGCTCGATCCCGCTGTTCGGGTATCTGTTCCGGGGAACCAAAGAGGTGCTCAATAGGGACGAGCTCCTCATCCTGATCACACCTCATGTCATTGGAACCCCGGAAGAGGGCAAACTTATGAGCGAGCAGTTCAGGAGCAGGGTTCAATCGTTGGAAGATCTGTTGAAATCGTCTCCCACCCCCTCATCAGGAGGGCGCGGGCCGAAGATGGAGTAGAGCCGGACCCCTGTATCCACCGTGTGTAGCGTGTAGGGGCGCTGCTTGCTGCGCCCGGTGCGAGACAAATCCCCCCCAACCCCCCTTTATCAAAGGGGAGCGGGGGGGATTTCGCGTGGAGGGAGGATTTGCGATGGAAAAATTGATGAGTTCTCGATCATTCCCAGACAGAAGGAGGCTATTATGATCCGAAGAGCCAGCGTCCTGTTGCTGGTAGCGATGTTCTACTTAGCAGCCCCGGTTTTTGCGCAGCAGCCGCCGCCGGTCGCCACACCTACGCGCCAAGCCTTTCAGACGCTTGTGCTGGGCATGACCCGTGAGATGGTCTCAAAGCTCGTCTCCTCCCAGGGCCCTATGGATATCAAGCAGGAAGTCTGGGGACGATGGGTACCAGGTCCAATTTCGGGACGGATGGAGGTTCTGAGAGTCCATTTCTACGATAATCGGGTCTTCTGGATCGAGTACGATGCTTTCGGAGAGTCCTGGCTTCGGGAGGAGAAAGGCGGCTGCGGCGACTGGATGAAGGGGCCGATGATGCGGCTGAGGGAGAGCCTGCAGGTCAAATGAAGTGGAGGGCTTTACGCCATCTCCCATGCGGCCTGCTAGCTTCTTCAAATAAGAAAGCCCCGAAGCGCTTCCCCGTGACAGCATCGCGGGGCCTGGCTGGACAAGGCCAGGGCTTCAGGGCTCGGTGACTGCTAGAATTCCGTAGGCGGAAATCCTCAGGCAGTCGATCCGGTGAGGAGGACACACCTACGTTACAATCACCTCACATGTTGTCCAGATGGTTAACGGTAAGCCCACTGGATCACCTCCTTTCTTGTGTAAGTTTACGGTAGTGGAACCCCTCGACGGATGCAAGGAAAAAGTTGCAGCGGTCAGCCATCAGCTTTCAGCAGAGTCCAGTGATACGAGAAACAGTCCACAACTGTCAAGACGAGCGTTCGGATATAACCTTCCAGTTTGCCTAGTCTTGCTGACCGCTACTAGCTGTCCTTGCCGCGTTGAACTACCAGGCCTCGTGTATTGATGATGGAGGGTAGGCTTTTGGCGCCCGCGGCCTCGGCTATGGCGATGAGTTTTGCCCTGGCCTCCGGCTCGATGATGAGGGCGAGACAGCCTCCTCCGCCTGCGCCGCAGACCCTGGCCCCGAGGGCTCCTGCCCGCCGTAGCGAACGAATCAACCTGTCGATGGCCGGGCTGCTCATGGTAGGGAGCACCCGCCGTCGGATCTCCCAATCCCGGTTCAGGAGGTGGGCGATGCCACGCAGGTCCTGCGCTTGGAAGGCATGCAGCATGGCGAGGGCATTCTCCTGGAGCGCGTCGAAGAGGGCCAGCGTCCTGCGATCCCCCTCGATGTGGCGCTTGAACAGATCCCAGTTGTTGGCGCCTGAGAAGCGAGGCTTGCCAAGGTACAGCAACAGTAGATGGCGCTCAAGCTGCGCAAGAAACGCCTTTCCTGCGATAGCGGTTCGACGGATACCGGTAAGCCCGAATTCGATGCTGCTAGCGCCGCCGTAGGCTGCGGCGTAATAATCCTGATACCCGGTGGGGACACGGATCGCCTGGGTCTCGATGCTCTTCGCGTATTCGATCAGCGTTGAACGCTGGAGCGGTCGGCCTGCGACTGCCGCCAAAGCAGCCGCTGTTGCGATCGCCAGCGCCGAAGAGCCGCCGGTCCCGGCGCCGGCCGGAGCCTGACAGGCGGTTCGGATATCCATGCCGGTATCGGGCGCGAGCGACTGGATGAGCCTGGCCAGCATCTCTAGGAATGGCTGGCGTGTCCAGGTAATCTTATCGCGCGACGGCCAAGTTACTTGCCGTCCCTGGTCAGAAGCGAAGAGTCGAATTGCACGCCCCGGACGCTGCGTCACAGCAACCTCGGCGATAAGGTCGATCGCGACGTTGATGGTAATTGCCGGTTGATGAAAGAGGTGCAGCGGCGGGATATCGAGCGTGCCACCGGCGAAATCGATGCGCGTTGGAGCCCTCGCGACGATCAGTTCGGCCATGAAAGAGACACCTCCTTGAGGCTATGACACCGAAGATGCGTGAGAAGGGATGGAATCGTGAGATACTTAGCGGCCTCTCGGAAACGATCCCTAACCAGCGGGTCCTCCCCTTCAGGAGCGGATGGCTCCACGCGACAGATCAGATACGTCTGTAGCCCTGGGGTAGACGCCTTCATAGCATCAAGATCCGCCGGATTGTTATCGATAGCGTACAGTTCTCTGTACTGCAGCGCACGCTCCGCGCATAGTGCTGCCTTGCCCGCCTCTTTGGCCGTGTACACGATCTGCGTGAAGTACGGGGTGACCCCCGAGGCCCGCACCTTGTAGCTCTGCCAGGCCGGATCACCGAAGGAGAGGAGGATCAACTCGAACCCCCGGTGTCGCGCAGTGTCCAGGAACTCCAGAACATCAGGAAAAAGATAAGGACGAAGATCGGAGAAGGCACTCTCAAGAGCCTCCCTCATTGCCTGTACTGTTGGAGGATCGGCAACAGCGCCAAGACGTGCAAGCTCTTCGAGGTGCTTCGCCAACGAATATCCTGATGACCAGATTGCCTCGTAGCTCTTTTCCCAGGCGTCATCAGGAATGCCGAATCTGGCTAAGGCGCGCTTGAGATCGACCCAGAAGAAGCGATCGGTATCAAAGAGGGTATGATCGAAATCCAACAGGATGCCTCGCGCCTTGCTTTCCATCTCACCCACTGTGTCTTAGTTGTGTATCTGGTCCGCTTCGTTACGCCCGAGAAGGTTGTTGCGTCATTCTACTACGCGGATGCGAGCCGAGCAACCGCATCGAAGGTGAGCGCCACGAGATATTTGTTCCATCCCTTTTATTTAGTTATGACATAATGCCTGGTGAACTAGTGTGGTGTCTCTGAAATTCGTTGCATGTTTCCTGACGTCATTCCGGCCAAGCCCGCATAGCAGGCGCGAGCCGGAATCCAGGAAATAACAGGAGTTCTGGATTCCCGCTTGCGCGGGAATGACGATACATGGAGCGCGGACTTCGTCATCGAAATTCTGAGACAGGGCACTAGGATCGCTTCCAGGGAAGGTGCGAGAAGATGGCGAAACCCACGGCAATTGTAACGCTACGGTTTGTCGTCCACGAACATAAGGCGACGCGGCTGCACTACGACTTCCGGATCGAGATGGGCGGGGTCCTCAAATCGTGGGCGGTTCCCAAGGGGCCATCAATGAATCCTGCTGACAAGCGGCTGGCCGTGATGGTTGCGGACCACCCGTTGGAGTATATCGACTTTGAGGGAATCATCCCGGAGGGAGGCTACGGTGCTGGACCCGTGGTAGTCTGGGACTACGGGACCTATGAGGCGAGCGAGGCGGATTCACCACAGGCGCAGCTTGCAGCGGGGAAATTTGCTTTCATTCTAAAAGGGCAGAAGCTGAAGGGGGCGTTCGCGTTGGCCCGATTAGCCAGGGGCGAGACCGGGAAGGAGTGGCTGCTGATGAAGAAAAGGGACCAGTATGCCGATCCGGCATGGTCGCTTCGGAGCGAGCTTACGCCGACTCGACTCAAGGCGCTGATGGTAAAGATTCCAGCGTGTGAACCCTTGTAGCCGCAAGAGAGAAAAGGATGACGATGCGGATCGAGCAGGATTCATTAGGATCGAAGGAGGTCCCGATCGATGCCTACTATGGCCTCCAGACAGTCAGGGCACTGGAAAACTTTCCCATCAGCGGGCTCCGAATGCATTTCAAGATGGTGGAGGCGACGGTGATGGTCAAGAAGGCGGCCGCATTGGTCAACGCCGACTTGGGGCTCTTGAAGCCGGAGATAAGTCGAGCGATTGCGGCGGCCGCAGACGAGGTCCTGGCCGGTAAGCTGCGCGATCAGTTTATCGTAGAAGTATACCAGATGGGGGCTGGGACGGCTTTTAACATGAACGTGAACGAGGTCCTGGCTAATCGAGCTATCGAGCTTTTAGGCGGAAAGAAGGGCGACTATGCCTTTGCCCACCCAAACGACCATGTCAACATGGCCCAGTCCACCAACGACGTCTTTCCGACCGCCATGCGGATGGCCGCTCGCATGCTGTTTGCGGAGCTGCTGCCAGTCCTGAAGGATCTAGAACAGGTATTTCGAGAAAAGGCCAAGGAGTTCGATGGCATCCTGAAGTCGGCTCGAACGCATCTTCAGGATGCGGTTCCTATCCGGCTGGGACAGGAATTCGCAGCCTATGCCGTGACCATCGGAAAATGTCAGGAGCGGATCGCTGCCGCAGCGCGATCGCTTGAAGAGCTGGGGATTGGCGGGAGCGCCTCCGGTACTGGTCTGAACACCCACCCGCAGTACCGCGCCAAGCTGGTAGAGTACCTGCGTACCTGGACGAGGATCGAGTGGAGCAATGCGCCCGACATGCGCGAAGCGATGCAGTCGAACCTGCCTATTGCGGAGGCCTCGTCGGTCCTGCGGCTGTTGGCGCTCGAACTAACCAGGATCTGCAACGACCTGCGCCTTCTAACCTCAGGTCCCACAACAGGATTCGCTGAGATCGCGATGCCTGCCGTGCAGCCGGGCTCCTCGATTATGCCGGGCAAGATCAACCCATCCATGGCCGAGATGCTGAACATGGTCTGCTTTCAGGTGATTGGCAACGACCTGACCGTTGCGATGGCGGTCCAGGCCGGGCAGCTTGAGCTGAACGTCATGATGCCGGTCATGGCCTATAATCTGCACGAGTCGATTGAGATCCTGAAGAATGCTATACGGGTCTTCATTGACCGCTGCGTCAGCGGCATCGTTGCTGACGCCAACCGATGCCGCCGCTATGCCGAGGGCAGTATGGCGCTGGCGACAGCATTGAACATGTATATCGGCTATGCCAGGGCCGCCGAGGTGGTAAAGCGTGCTCTGCGCGAGCAGAAGACCGTCATTGACGTAGTCCGCGATGAAAAACTGCTCACCGAGGTTCAGATTGCCGAGATCCTTGTTCCGTTGAAGCTTACCGAGCCCGGCCTGCCAGGCAAGCGGGATGAATCATCATAATGTCACGGCGGATATCGCGCATACTGCTGAGTGAGTGGTGATATTAAAGCTTGACGGCAGAGAGTGGGCACCCTAGATTCATAGGGGATGGGAGTAGGATCATGATGAAACGCTTGATGTTGTTATTCTGGGTAGTGCTTGCGCCGGTTGTCTGGGCATCTCAGGCCCTTGGCCATGGCGGTGGTGATGTGATGGGCGACTGGGATGCAGCAGATGCCTGCACCGCCGTGAAGGGCCATTATACCGTTCACTTCACGGCCTATCAGGAGCTTGTGGGCGCAGGCATGGTTCCCTTGTTACACGAAGTGGGTTCGGTGGAGGTGAAGAAGGAATTTCAGTCCTACTGCGAGGGGGTCCCGAAGGCGGGTAAGTTGTCGGTGGCCTTTGACCTTTACAATGAAGAGATGCGAGTGCTGCCCATCTCGGTCCGGATTGTGGAGGCTGTTGAGGCCCACGAGGACAAGGGCGGCAGTGAACACTCTCACGCCATCTTCTCTCGTCCGCCGGCTGTTTACGGTGATGGTACGGTAAGGGTCGATACCGAGATCCCCAAGGCCGGTCACTACATCGCCCTCATGACGTTGGAAAAGGTGGGCCCTGGTATTGCCCACAAGCCTCATCGCGGCTCCGAGGTTGGGGAATGGCAGCGGGTAACTCACACTCACGGGCCCGGGACCGACCCTACGGAAGCCGATATGCGCGCCGTTGATCCTACCTACAGCTTCCCCTTTTCCGTGGGCCTGGAGGTAAGGGCGCACAGCCGCCTCCCCTGGTTTTTCTCAAATTTGGGGTTCCAGCTGGCTACCACATTGCTGGGTATTTGCGCTCTAGTATTCGGCGTAAACTACTACATGAACCGCAGGCGGGAGAAGCAGACCTAAAGGGCGGCAAGGGCGTAGCAGGCTGCTAACGTCGTCAAACTTTAGTAGTAACTGCTCAGGTGTTCAGGCTGAAGGCTGAAGGCTCTGAATTATCTCGCAAGGCACAAATCAAGCCAATGAACTACCCCGCGGTAAGCCGCTGAGTAGCGTCTTCTGTTCTGGCCAGTCATTCCGTGCTTGACACGGAATCCAGTCGGGCCCTCTGGATACCGGCTTCCGCCGGTATGACGAACTCGCGGCAATCCGCGGGGAATGAGCCCCCAGTAGATTTAAGACCTTTCCGGAGTTTTGTATGATCACGCATTATTTGTCCCTAAAAACCTTCAGCCTTCAGCCTATCTACCTGAGTAGCTACCTTTAGCTCATAGCCGAATAGGCTTAAAGTCATGGACCCCCCAGCGGAGACGTGGTTCTAGGGTCTCTACTTTTGGTAACGTTAATCGGTGAGGCGGGAAAGAAGGGTTTGTGCCCTGGAGACCGCTTCCGATAGCGGGACCTGTACCTCCTCGCCGGTCTTTCGTACCTTCAAGTCAACCATTCCCTCCTTGAGGGCCCGGTTTCCGACGGTCATTCTAAGGGGCAGGCCAAGCAGATCGGCGTCCTTGAATTTCACGCCTGGGCGCTCATCCCGGTCATCGTACAGGACCTCTATTCGCTCCCTTATAAATTGGGTATAGATAGCCTCGGTCATCTCAACCAACTTCTGATCGCGCACGTTCACCGGCAGCAGATGGAGCTGAAAGGGCGCGATGGTCGTGGGCCAGATGATTCCCAGCTCATCATGGTGCTGCTCGATCGCGGCGGCGGCGATCCGGGCTGGCCCGATCCCGTAGCTTCCCATGACGATGGGGCGCTCCTCTCCGGCCTCATTTAGATACATCGCCTTGAGAGCAGTCGAATATTTTGTTCCGAGCTTGAAGATGTTCCCGACCTCGATCACGCGCAGGGTCCGCAGGCTGCCCTCGCAATGCGGACATCGCTTTGAGATGGCGAGCTCGACATTTGCCGAGTAGCTGCAGCGCTCACAGAGGGCAACCTCATCCTCTCCGGCTTCGCTTGGCGCCATAAATTCGTGCGCGGTTGCACCGCCCATCATTCCCGGGTCGCTCTCGACGACGTGACAGGACAGGCCGCACCGCGTCACGATGCGACGATAGGCTTCCTTGTGAAGCTCGTAGCTCCTCTCCAGCCCCTCATCATCCCGGTCCAGCGAGTAGGAGTCCTTCATCAGGAACTCCCGCGTCCGGAGGATACCGCTCTTGGGCCTTGCCTCGTCTCGGAGCTTGGTCTGGATCTGGTACCAGATCTGCGGGAGATCCCGGTAAGATCGAATCTCCCGGGCTGCAAGCCAGGCAATGACCTCTTCGTGGGTCATCCCCAGACACATTTGACGCTTGCCACGATCTTGCAGCCGAAACATCTCCTCGCCGATGGTCGTCCATCGTCCGGTTTGCTGCCACAGCTCGGCCGGGTGCAGGATCGGCATAGTGATCTCCTGCCCGCCGATCCCATTTATCTCTTCACGGATGATACCGTTCACCTTGTCCATCACCCGCTGCCCTAGTGGCAGGTAGACGTAAATTCCAGCCGCGAGCTGTCGAACCAAGCCGGCCCGAATCATCAGTGTATGGCTGACCGCCTCTGTTTCTGCAGGTTCTTCTTTCAGTGTCGGGATCAGTGATCTGGTCCAACGCATGGCGTAACCCCAAATAAGAAGCGTTCAGCCATCAGCTGTCAGCTTTCAGAAAAAATAAAGGGGGAGCGAGTCGTATGCACTCCCCCGGGGAAAATGATCAGCTATGAGCAGCCAACGTGCAGCAAGAGTCTGTTGGCTGACCGCTAAGTATGGCCGTCGCCTTCTGCCAACATCTTGTTGATCTCCTCCATCAGGGCATCGGCGATCTCCGACTCCTTGACCTTGCGAATCACCTCTCCCTTCCTAAAAATCCAGCCGATCCCCTTACCGCCGGCGACCCCAATGTCGGCGCCTCTGGCCTCTCCTGGTCCGTTCACCTCACACCCCATCGCGGCGACGTGGATCTCCCTGGTGATCCCCGCCAGTCGCTGCTCTACATCCTGGGCGAGGGCAACCAGATCGATATCGGCCCTCGCACAAGACGGACAGGAGACGAAGGTCAGCCCGCCCTTCCGAAGACCGAGTGACTTCAAGATGGCTATTCCCGCCTTGATCTCCTCGACGGGATCGGCCGAGAGCGACACTCGGATGGTGTCGCCGATTCCCTCGGCAAGCAGCGTCCCGATGCCGACGGCCGACCTGATCGTTCCCACCCCCGGCGTCCCGGCCTCTGTGACGCCAAGGTGGAGAGGGTAGTCGATCTCTTCCGCCAGGAGGCGGTATGCTTCAATCATCATCAGGGGATCAGAGGCCTTCAGCGAGACCTTCATCTCGGGATAGTTCAGGTCTTCGAGAATCCGGATGTGGCGCAGGGCGCTCTCCACCATCCCCTTTAGAGTCGGCCCGCCGTCCCTGGCCAGCAGGTCCTTTTCCAGAGATCCGGCGTTCACGCCAATGCGGATCGGAATCTTTCGCTCCGCCGCCACCTTGACGATCTCTTCCACGCGAGAACGGTCCCCGATGTTGCCGGGGTTGAGGCGGAGGCCGTCGACTCCCTGATCGAGGGCAATGAGGGCGAGTCTATAATCGAAGTGAATATCGGCAATCAGCGGGATCCTGATCTGCTTTCGAATCTCGCCCAGTGTTTCTGCAGCGTCTTTGTCCGGGACACCGACTCGCACGATGTCACACCCGGCTGCCTCCAATGCCCAGATCTGATCCACCGTGGCCCGGACGTCCCGCGTATCGGTCTTCGTCATCGATTGGACAGTCACCGGCGCGTCACCGCCGACCCTGACTGGTCCAACCTGAATCTGCCGTGTCTTACGTCTTTCAATCATGATTCACGTTCAAGAAAGTACAATGTTCAACGTGCAAGGTTCTCAACAACCAGCATCGTGAACTCCAACCTTGAACTTTGAACTTCGAACGATCTCACTGTTTTCCAAGCAGGCGGAAGATATCGTTGTAGAAGGCAAAAATCATCAGGGCCACCAACATGGCCATTCCAACCTGCTGAGCCATCTCTCGCTTCTGCAGGCTGACTGGCTTACCGCGAACGGCTTCAATCAGCGAGAAGAGCAGGTGCCCCCCATCCAGAATAGGGATCGGCAGCAGATTCAGGATTGCCAGGTTAATGGATAGGACGGCGGTAAAGTTCAGGAGATACAAGATACCCAGGCGCGCTTGCTGGCCGGCCATCTGCGCCACCAGGAGCGGTCCACCAATCGTCTTGGCCGGGACAACACCCTGGATCAGCTTGACAAAGGTGAGCAGGATCAGGCGGCTGAGATCGTACGTATGAGAGATCGCTCTGCCGAATGCGCTAAGCGGATTGGCTTTGGCCATAACGATGTTTTCGGCCTGTGAAATCCCGATTCGTCCAATTTCCTCTTCTTCTCCAAATATACTCTTTACTCTGTCAATTTTCGGATGGACAGTGACATCGAACTTAGTTCCTTCCCGTTCTACTGTTAGCTGAACAGGTTGACCGGCGCGCTTGGAAATCCTCGCTGGTATGTCTTCCCAGCTATCGACCGGATTCCCGTCGATTGCCAAGATTCTGTCGTCGGTTTTCAGTCCTGCGGTCTGGGCTGGGTATCCCTCCAAAATCTTGCCAATTCTGGTAGAAGGGACCGGGACACCACTGATCGTGAAGATAACCCAGAAGATGGCGACGGCAAGGAGAAGATTGGATCCAGGGCCGGCCAGGATGATCAGCGAGCGCCACCCGACCGATTTTGCGGAAAACGATCTTTCCGGGTCGGCCACCTCTTCCTTGGGATCCTCACCGTGCATCTTGACATAGCCGCCAAGCGGGATAGCGGATAGGAGATATTCGGTCTCGCCCCGCGTTATCCCGATAATTTTTGGGCCAAAACCGAGGGAGAATTTTAACACCTTGACCCCCGCCCGCTTGGCGACCAGGAAGTGGCCGAGCTCGTGGATGAAGATGAGCCCACCCAGGACGAGGACAGCCCAAAGGAGAGAGTCGAGATGCGAAAGGAGCGGTCGAGGATCTACCACATCAAAGAGGCTGAAGGCAGCCGTAGTTACCAAGGCTATCATACCAGCGTACAAGCCCTTCTCCTCACCTTAGGTTTGCAGTGCCGCCAAGACCAGCCGTCTGGCCTCGCGATCGGCATCCAGAGCATCTTCAAGAGAATCGATCTTACGACCCTGGTGGCTGTCCATCGTTTTGGCGATGAGGGCGGGAATGTCAGGGAAAGTGATCCGGCTGGAGAGAAACAGGTCCACCGCCACTTCGTTGGCTGCGTTGAGGACGGCCGGATAGGTCCCCCCGGCCTGGAGCGCCTGATAGGCGAATCCAAGGCAGGGGAACCTTTCGTGATCAACCGGTTCGAAGGTCAAAGCCGACAGGGCGTTCAGGTCGAGGGGCGGTAGTGGAGACTGAAGCCGATCAGGGTACGAGAGGGCGTACAGGATCGGCAGCCCCATGTCTGTCACCCCCATCTGAGCCAGGATCGAACCGTCCATGAACTCCACCATCGAATGGATAATGCTCTGTGGGTGAATAATTACGTCGATCTGTTGCGGCGTGAGGGAAAAGAGCCAACTGGCTTCGATGACTTCCAGCCCCTTATTCATGAGGGTAGCCGAATCGACGGTAATCTTCTTCCCCATGACCCATGTCGGGTGCTGCAGCGCCTCTTCCGGGGTAATACTCGCGAAGCTTCCTTTCGGGCGCTGACGGAACGGTCCGCCCGAGGAGGTCAGGAGCACCCGCTTCAAGTGCTCACAGCTATTTTGTCCTCCCAGGCACTGGAAGATGGCCGAATGTTCGCTATCGACGGGAAGGATCCGAACGCCCCGTGCTCGGGCCTCGGCGATCACCAGCTCCCCCGCCATGACCATGATCTCCTTCGTGGCGAGGGCAATGTCCTTTCCCGCCTTGATGGCGGCGAGGCTCGGAAGCAGGCCAGCCGCGCCCACTATCGCGGAGAGGACAATGTCTGCCTCTGCCGCCGTGGCGACGCTCAGTACCCCCTCGTCCCCCCACCCGATCTCAACGGGTACATCTTTCACCCGATCTTTCAGGATTGTCGCACTCTTAGAGGTTCCGACAGCAACAATGCGGGGAGAGAACCGCCTGATCTGCTGTTCCAGAAGATCGATATTATCCCTGGCCGCAAGAGCCACCACCTCAAAGGAGTCGCGGTGCAGATCTATCATTGCCAGGGCCTTGACCCCGATAGTCCCTGTTGAGCCAAGTATGCTTACGCGCTTCACTGTCGCCTCTCCCCTTGGCGCTACACAATGCTAATCATCAACGGTGGACCCGCTATTCACTTGACTTTAATGACTCAGTATAGTCGGATCGTGAACCTTTGGCAAGATCTTTTGGCGCACCGACGGGCCAGTTATTAGACATGAGTGGCGCTCCCCTCTGGCGGAGTAGAGGAGTGGTCGCAACCAATTTCTCGCAGATACTAATGCATACGAGCCGAGCAGGGCGGAAAAGCGATAGAATGAGCGTCAAAACGCTCGTCGGATAGCGGCTGGTGACGTTCTAACGTGATGCGTAACTACAAGGTGTTTTAGGCTGAAGGTTGAAGACTGTTAGTCTTTGCGCACGGACTGAATCAAGGCGTCCAGAACCTTTTCGGTCTCCATCATGTTCGCGTCGCATTTAGAAAACGCCTGGCTCATCCGTGCGCGTTATTACAGTCTATCTACCTAAGTAGTTACGGAACGGCGCTGATTCTTCAATGCTGAGAGGTTTGACCGGACGGAGAGGATCGAAGGCCCTCCTGCAGGCCTTCGATCCTCTCTTACGTACGAGACAAGGCGGAAGATTCGAGTGTGGAATCGTTATTTCTGTGGCTAATCCTTAAAGACCCATCGAGCGAAAAGACCAAGAGCTATAAGCGCAACAAGCCCTCCGATAGCCCCTATCGGTGTCATAAGGATACCTATTACTACCGCGGCCATTCCTGCCATCTGCCATCTTCTCCTTTATATCCTGCGATTGTTGACTGAGCAGTGCATCGAGAATCCGCCTCAGTAGCCGAGCACCGCGCTACCGAGGAGATACACCCATGAGACCATTAACCGTTACCCCAACTACACGCCACACGCTGAGGGTACAGATTTACAAAACTGCCGAGCAATGTCAAGCGCAAAAGTCCGGTCCGAACATAAGACGTAACTACGCAGGTGTTTAGGCTGAAGGCTGTTAGCCATTGCGCATGGACCGAATCAAGGCGCTCGGAACCTTTTCGGTATCCATCGTTTTCGCGTCGCATTCAGAAAAACGCCTGGCTCATCTGTGCGCGTTCCTACAGTCTATCTACCTGAATAGGTGTTCAGGCTGTAGGCTGGCATCGCAACTCAACGGGAGGGAGCTGGCAGAGCAGTGGTTGGCCTCTGCAAACTGAACTGGTAAACGATCTCGCCCGGCTTAACCAGTCCGAGATCCTCGCGAGCAATTGCCTCGACCTGACTCGGATTGTGGGCGAGGGCCTGGATCTCCCGAGTGATCTCTTCGTTGATCTGCCTGAGCCGGCTGATCTCCTGCTGAAGCTCGGTCCTGGTTTTGCTCATCTGAAAGATCTTGACGAGGCTCTTCTTTCCGCCCACAGAGGGAGCCGCTATCAGAATCACCAGAACGACGGCGACGAAGACAATCCGCCGTTTGCGGGTGCGCTTCGCTGCTGCGAGTTCCTCCTGTGCGCTGGCGATAACCTGTCCCGTCCGCATCCTTACGCCACCACCCGTTCAGACATCGAGGAGCGCCCGCGCCGCTGTCGTCAGCTCCTCAATCTGTGCCTCGGAATGCGCGTCCAGATAGAGACGCACCACCGGTTCTGTTCCTGAAGGCCGCACGAGGAACCAACTGCCGTCCTCAAGCAGCAGCTTCGTGCCGTCCAGCGTGTTCACCTCCACTACGGCAAGTCCACCCACCCGCGCCGGTAAATCCTTCAGGCGATCAGCTAGGCGTCCTTGCTGCTCTCGCGTCAGATGGAGGTTCAGGCGGCGAGCGTAAATCGCACCCCCCACCTCGGCATAGAGCGTATCGAGAAGGCTCTGGACGCCGGGGCCACCGGCTATGGCTACCATTTCCGCTACTAGGAGGGCGGCGAGAATTCCGTCCTTTTCCGGCACGTGACCCCGGATTGACAATCCGGCGCTTTCCTCGCCGCAGAGTGCGACCTTTCCCTGGGTGATGAGTTCACCGAGGTATTTGAAACCGACCTTGGTTTCATACACCGGGACCGCCTGCAGTCGGGCCACCGCATCGACCAGATGGCTTGTGGCCACCGATCGAGCTACCCCCATGCGCCATCCGCGAGTAGTGGTCAGGTGTTTCAGGAGCAGGGCCAGGATATAGTTGGGTTCGATGAAGCCGCCGTCCTTGTCAATAATCCCATATCGATCGGCATCGCCATCGGCGGCTAACCCGAGATGAAATCCGCCGGCCCGCACGACAGTCGCCAGCTCCCGGAGGTTCATCTCCGAGGGGTCCGGCGTCAGACCGCCGAAAGCGGGATTACTGGATCCGTGCAAGGTCTGCACGTCACACCCGGCCTCGCGCAGGATCTCGTCCAAGTAGCCCCTGGCGGTCCCGTAGAGCAGGTCGACTGCCACCTTCAGGCGTGCTGCCGCAATCGCTTTGAGATCTACCAGCTCCCGTAGTCGGTTCAGGTATGTCGGCCGCGGGTCGATCCGCACCACGAGTCCCTTGGCCTCTAACTCTGCGAGAGAGGGGTACTGGACCTCGGGTTGCGCCAGTAGCTCCTGGACCCTCTTTTCGATTCGATCGGTGACTGCGGGAGGAACCGAGCCGCCTGAGGGGCCGGAGAATTTGAGCCCGTTATATTCTGGAGGGTTGTGGCTGGCGGTAATGTTCAGGCCGCCTGCTGCGCCGCGGCGGATCACTTCGTAAGCGATAACGGGTGTCGGAGTATCCCGATCAGTGAGCCAGACCCGGATTCCGTGAGCCGCCAATACCGTCGCCGCCTCGGCCGCAAAGGCTTCCGAGAGAAAGCGAGTGTCGTACCCCACGACGACCTGTGGTTGATCTGCTCCCTCGTCGAGCAGGTATTCTGCGATGGCTCGCGTTACTAGGCGGACATTGGCAAAGGTGAAGGTGTCGGCGATGACATCGCGCCAGCCGGAGGTACCGAACCGGATAGGATTCACGGAGCGACCTCTGGCAGGCTACTCTTCATGCAGAGCGCGAGGACTTCTCGATACCGAGCCAAGTGGGCCTCTGCCCGCGCGAGCGTACCGGCTTCGGCGATGATGTGGAAATACGGCCGGTCTTGATCCGGATAGAGGATCACGGAGTCATTGCCAAGATGGACCTTTACCCCATCCACCAGTTCGACCTGCTCATCTGCAGTATCGGCGATGAGTGCCCGCATCGTCCCGCCCTTTCGCTCCAAGGGGCATGGGATATGCTCGTGGCACCGGAAACGCTGCGGAATGGAGCGGATCAGTTGATGCAACCGAATATCCTGAGCGGCTAACATTTCCAGGAGCTTGAGGGTAGCGAGCATTCCGTCAAAGACCGGTTGGAACTGCGAGAAGATGAAACCGCCGAGACCGTCGCCCACGAAGATGACACCCTCCTGGGTTGCCGCTTCTGTCGACGCACGCGGGGCCGTTTTCGTCCTGATGACCCGAAAGCCCTGGTCGCGGGCCAGATCCTCAATGGCTGAGCTGGCGGTGATGGGAACGCCGATCACCCCCGGAGGATGGGTCCGCATTACCAGTAGGGCCATGAGGGCTAATGCCAGGTCATCGCTCAACAGGTCGCCATTGTCATCCACAACGAAGATCTTCTCTGCCCCGGTATCAAGCATGATCCCCAGGTCAGCTCCCAGACTTCTGACAATCTCCGACAGTTGCTGCAATGAACGATGGAAGCCCTCCGCGCTCTTGGTGATTCTACCCGGATCCAGGTACGCGTTCAGCGCAATCACCTCACACCCCAACCTCCCGAGGATCTGGGGGAAGATAATGGAGGATGAACCATAGGCGTAGTCGATCACGATCCGGAAGCCACGACCGCGCAGCGCACCCCGATCGATAACGCTCAGCACCCCCTCCTGGTACAATTCCACGTCGTACACAGGGAGAGAGAGGTGGCCAATCTCATCGACCTTCGCGCGGCGGAAGTCTTCCCGAAAGAAGGATCGTTCGATGCTCTTTTCCCAACTGGACGAGATATCCATTCCGCGCTCATCAAAGAATTGGATGTCGATCAGCTCGGGATCGAAGGGGGACTTTCGGACGTGCACACCACCCACCGCACCGCGAGCGCCCATCTGGTACCGGACCACCGGGATAGGGACGATGCGAAAATCGTGCACATCCACGCCGGCGGAGTGGAGGCCACAGATGATCGCGCGCTTGACCATGTGAGAGGCCTGGTGACAATCACGGCTGGTGCGGACGATCGCTCCCATCCGGAGAGTTGCCCCAAAGCAGGCCCCGAGCTTGGCCGCAAACTCAGGCGAGATCTCAAGATTAGCCAACCCGGTCACACCGTAGGCCCCGAACAGAGAACGGGACCACTTCTGCCCCCAGACCAAACTGGTGGCCAGGATGGCCCCGTCCTCCACCACCTTATGGGGCCAGACCTTCACGTCGGCCTTGACCACTGACCCCTCGCCGACCTTACACTGATCACTGATTAACGCACCCTCAAAGAGGTGAGCGTGCGCCTTAATCTCGCTTCCACGGCCGACAATGTTCTCCTTCAGGATGGCGCGGGGGCCGATAAAGACGTTATTCCAGAGGACCGATCCAACGATGACGGCCCCCTCCTCGATGACGCAGTTGTCGCCGATGACGCTGCGGGTGATATGAACATTTGGCCCGACCTGCGTGTGTTTGCCGATCAGGACGCCGCCCTTCAGCGACGCGGTGAAATCGACGCGACTCCCCTCCCCAAGCCAGATCGGCTTGTCAAGTCCCTCCACCAGCTTCCCTGGAAGTGCGACCTTCACCATACCGGCCAGGATATCCCGATGCGCAAGGCGGTACTCGATCAGATCGCCCACGTCCTTCCAGTACCCGGTCGCCACATAGCCGTATAGCGCGCGGCCCTCATTCAAGAGCTTCGGGAATAGATCGCGGCTAAAGTCGAACGACTTCCCAGGCGGGATCAGATCGAGTACCTCGGGCTCGAGGATATAGATTCCGGTATTCACGGTATCGCTAAAGACCTCGCTCCAGCTCGGCTTCTCCAGGAAGTGTGTGACGCGGCCGTCGTGAGACGTGATGACCACACCGTACTGGAGCGGGTTCTCGACCCTGGTTAAGACGATGGTGGCTAGGGCGCCATGATCCTTGTGAAACTTGACCGCCTCCGTGAGATCAAAATCAGTGAGGAGGTCGCCACTGATGATCAGGAAGGTATCGTCGAGAAAGGCCTCGGCGTTTTTGACCGCTCCGGCTGTGCCGTAGTCCTCGGTAGCAGTGGCATAGACCATCTTGACGCCGAATTCGCTACCGTCGCCGAAGTAGCGCTCGATGACCTCTGGCTGGAAGTAGAGGAGGGTGATGAGATCGTCAAAGCCGTGATTCTTGAGCAGTGCCACAATATGCTCCATCATCGGCTTGGTGGCCATTGGGATCATCGGCTTGGAGATGCTGATCGTTAGCGGACGCAGTCGCGTTCCGAATCCGCCGGCCATAATAACGGCTTTCATACGCCTTCCTCTGAAAATGTCTATGGCGTCTATCTGGTCTATCTCGTCTGTTTCGTCGTTTGGTCAAGACCAAACGGACCAGCTAAACCAGATAGACCAAACAGACCAGATAGACCAAACAGACCAGATAGACCAAACAGACCAGATAGACCAAACAGACCAGATAGACCAAACAGACCAGATAGACCAAGTTGTCGAAGGAGTATAGGTTCCAGCGCAGAATACTGTCAAGACCATTATCGACTGAAGGGAAACATTGGGCGCGCGTGGGTGGATTAAGCGATAGGTCTCTGCGGCAGTGGAGTGAAGAATGGAGAGAACCGCTTCAGCACATTGAATGAGAGCGAGAGTTTTGTGAGCGGGTTCCTGCCTGAAGCGACATTGATCCGGCTCATGTGGGAGACTCCTTCGGGCCCTCTGTCGAGCCTAAAATACAGATCACCATAAAGAACGTATGCGTGTTTCAGCGATAAATAGCCCAATAATTGATTAACTGCTTAGAATGGCGATTATTGCCACTTTTTATCCGAATATATCCGATCATTTGTCCTTGCGAATGAGGGTCAAAGCGCCTATACTCCATTAGCACTCACTCAAGGAGAGTGCTAACAGAATCGTTGTGAGTGTGAGATCGTTGTTGGGTGCGTTGCGGTAAACCGTAGTGCCTGTCTGCGTGCATCGTACAGTCAGGGGGTTGCTGGGGCATATCTGCTCCGCGCCTGCCTGTCGGCAGATAGCAGACAGGGAGAAAGGAGTAAGGGATCGTGAAGGTGAAGCCACTGCACGACAGAATCCTGGTGAAGCGTCTGGAAGAGAAAGAAACTAAGAAGGGCGGGATCATCATTCCCGACAGCGCGAAAGAGAAGCCTCAAGAGGGCGAAGTCATTGCCGTTGGCCCAGGTAAGGTCGGCGATGACGGGAAAAGACAGCCGATGGATGTGAAGGCCGGCGACAAGATCCTCTTTGGCAAGTACTCTGGCTCAGAGGTGAAGATCGACGACAAGGAATTGCTGATCATGAGGGAGGAAGACGTTCTATGCATCCTGCAATAGCAGGTTTGTAGGGCGTTGACGACGAGATCGCTATTTCGCGATCAAACATTGATATCGTTTAAGGAGGAAAGCTGATATGCCAGCGAAGCAAATACTGTTTGATGAGGAGGCAAGGCGAAAGATTCAAAAAGGAGTTGACCTCCTTGCCCGCGCCGTGAAGGTAACCCTGGGTCCCAAGGGGCGCAATGTTGTGATCGATAAGAAGTTTGGCGCCCCAAATATTACGAAGGACGGGGTCACGGTGGCCAAAGAGATCGAGCTTGAAGATAGCTTTGAGAATATGGGCGCCCAGATGGTGAAGGAGGTCGCGAGTAAGACCTCCGATGTGGCCGGAGACGGCACCACCACCGCCACCGTATTGGCTCAGTCGATCTTCCGGGAGGGAATCAGGAACGTGACGGCCGGCGCGAACCCAATGGCGCTGAAGCGAGGAATCGAGAAGGCTGTTGAGGGCGTCGTAGAGGAACTGAGGAAAATCTCCAAGCCAACCAAGGGGAAGAAGGAGATCTCCCAGGTTGCCACAATCTCGGCCAACAACGACAAGGAAATCGGCGACCTCATCGCCGATGCTATGGAGAAGGTCGGCAAGGACGGGGTCATCACCGTCGAGGAAGCCAAGAGCATGGAAACGACCCTCGATGTGGTTGAGGGGATGCAGTTTGACAGAGGCTACACCTCGCCCTACTTCGTGACCGATCCTGAGCGGATGGAAGTAGTCCTGGAGAACCCCCTGATCCTGATCCACGAAAAGAAGATCAGCAACCTCAAGGATCTCCTGCCGATTCTGGAGCAGATTGCCAAGATGGGTAAGCCGCTGGTGGTGATTGCTGAAGAGGTTGATGGCGAGGCGCTGGCCACCTTGGTGGTCAACAAGTTGCGAGGGACCCTGAACTGTGCGGCGGTCAAGGCTCCGGGCTTTGGCGACCGGCGCAAGGAGATGCTGAAGGACATCGCGGTCCTGACCGGCGGTGAGGTACTCTCTGAGGAGCTGGGGGTCAAGCTGGAGAACATCCGGCTGGACGATCTGGGCAAGGCGAAGAAGATAGTGATCGACAAGGAGAATACCACCATCATCGAAGGGTCCGGCTCTCAGAAGGAGATCGAGGCCCGCATCAAGCAGATCCGGACCCAGGTCGAGGATACGACCTCGGACTACGACAAGGAGAAGCTGCAGGAGCGACTGGCCAAGCTTGCTGGCGGCGTGGCGATCGTCAAGGTCGGAGCGGCCACCGAGATTGCCATGAAGGAGAAGAAGGCCCGCGTTGAGGATGCGCTGAACGCGACTCGTGCGGCTGTCGAAGAGGGAATCATTCCGGGCGGCGGCGTGGCTTTCCTTCGGGCGTCGAGGGTGATCGAAAAGCTGGGCCTCAAAGGCGACGAGAAGATTGGCGGCGACATCATTCGGCGAGCACTGGAGGAGCCGATCCGCCAGATCGCAGAGAATGCAGGGGTCGAGGGCTCGATTGTCGTCCAGAAGGTCCGAGAGAAGGATGGTTCGTACGGTTTCAACGCTGAGACGGAGACGTACGAAGATATGATGGCGGCCGGGATCATCGACCCAACCAAGGTGGCTCGAATTGCGCTGCAGAATGCGGCGAGCATCGCCTCACTGATGATCACCACCGAGGCGATGGTGACCGATATTCCGGAGAAGGATAAGATGCCGGCGATGCCGCCAGGGGGTGGTCACGGTATGGGGGACATGTACTAAGAAGAAGCCATCAGCTTTCAGCGATCCGGCTAGAAAAGTAGGTCGATAGACTGAAGGCTGAAGGGAAGAAGAAAAGCCCCAGGGGATGTTTCCCCTGGGGCTTTTTATTTCCTGAGACTGAAGACTGAAGAAGCTAAGCCTAATAGCCTTCAGCCTTCAGTCTAAAGGCCTAACTAGCCCTTCTTTACTTCCTGATGTGGTCCGTTATGGATCTTCTCATCAAAGAGGGTAATCTTCCAGGCTTCTCCGACCAGATCTATGAAGAGGGCGGTCGTCTTGTAAATGGGCTCGGCATCCTTTCTCGTGATAGTGATCAGATACAGGGCGTACGAATGCTTCCCCTCCATACTCTTTTCCTTCAGGAAATACGAGATCTCCTGGCCCGCGTCCTTTTCCTTTGAAGCGTCCACAGCAGGAGATCCGGGCGCCGGATCGATCTTCTGGGCCGTCTCAGGTGTAGCCAACGCCGCCGCCTCCTTGATATTCGCTTTATGATAGTACAGATCCATAAACTGCTCTGCCACGGTTATTGGATCCCCTTTCGCTACCCCTCCCTCTCCCCCGCAGCCGGTAAGGAAAAATAGGGATAGGATGAGCGTTCCTGTCGCAATGTTTCTGAGCTTCACTTGTACCTCCGTAGAAAGTTAAAGGGTTAGGACAAACTCTTGTTCCGCGTAACGCTTCCCGGACGGCGAGCCATTGAAGGGGAAATCAACGGGTATGCTCCCGAAACTGCCCTTTGGCAAGATCCTTCAGCCTGCCGGGTAACATCGTTACCAGGCAATCGAATCGCTTCGGTCGTCGTCCAATCCGTTGCTATCACACACTGCATCTGCCCGCTTATAGGAAGAGCCTAGTTTTTCTATCACAATGGATTTCTCTTGTCAATCCCCATTATGAGAGGCATAATAGCCACAATCATGTACACGCCTGTAAAATACAATTGGACGACCATCGTACACCCTGCGGGAACACCTTCCGGGACTGTCCGGTACGGGAGCGGCGTATGACCTTTGACGCCTTGTCACTGCCTGGGCCGATCCGTAAGGGGATAGAGGCGGTCGGCTTTGCCCGGTGCACGCCCATCCAGGCCGAGACGCTGCCGCTCGCCCTGGCGGGGAAAGATGTCGCCGGGCAAGCCCAGACCGGCAGCGGCAAGACGGCTGCCTTCCTGATCCCCCTCTTCGTCAGACTGCTCAATTCAAAGCGCCCCACCATTCCTGGCGCCCCCCGCGCCTTGATCCTGGCCCCCACACGTGAGCTTGCCGTGCAGATCCTATGTGATGCGGAGCTGCTGGGTAAGTTCACCGGCCTGACGCGGCTCGCCGTCTATGGAGGAGTGGACTACCAGAAACAGCGGGACGCGCTCCAGCAGAACGTGGACATACTCGTCGGGACGCCTGGGCGGCTTATTGACTACTTCAAACAGAAGGTCTACGAGCTTTCCCAAGTCGAGGTACTGGTTGTGGACGAGGCCGACCGGATGTTCGACATGGGTTTCATCAAGGATCTTCGCTTCCTGCTGAGACGGCTACCACCCTACCATAAGCGGCAGTCGTTTCTCTTCTCGGCGACGCTCTCATTTCGGGAGATGGAGCTCTCGTATGAGTTTATGAATAACCCGATCAAGGTCGCCATTTCCCCCGAACAGGTCACGGTGGATAAGGTTGAGCACCTACTCTTCCACGTCGAGAAGAAGGAGAAATTCCGGCTGTTGCGATGGCTGCTCCAGCGCGAGGCATGGCAACGAATTCTCATTTTCTCGAACACCCGGCAAGGCGTAGAGCGGCTCACCGAAAAGCTGGTCCGGTGCGGCTTCCAGGCCGATCTGATCAGCGGCAGCATCGATCAGTCCAAGCGCCTTCGAATCATAGCCAAGTTCAAAGAGGGCACGCTGCCGATCCTGGTGGCGACCGATGTCGCCTCCCGTGGGCTACACGTCGAGGCGGTCAGCCACGTGATCAACTACGATCTCCCCCAGGATCCGGAAGATTACGTCCACCGGATCGGGCGAACGGCGCGGGCCGGGGCGGCCGGCAAGGCGATTAGCTTGGCTGACGAGGAGTACGTCCTGTCGCTCGACGCGATCGAGCAGTACATCGGGTTCAAGATCCCCGTGCAGTGGCCGGACGAAGCGGTGTTCGCCTCAGGGGTGGCTGCCTCTACACCGACGGTCCGTCACCGCGCCCACCAGGGCAGACAGGCGACGTCGACCGAAGACCTGTGAGCCCCCCCTCCCACCCCTACAGAAAAGTGGAACGAGAGTTGCTAGCTTGCTACATGTGCCCGGTGACAGGCACGAGGGGCAGGCGCACATAGAGGGGACACGGCAGGATGACGCTAAAGCGCACGGTGCGGTTTGAACCGCTGGGGATCACGATTGAGTGTGAGGCGACCGAGCCGATCCTGCACTACGCGCTCCGGCAGGGGCTGCGCCTCGTCGATACCCGCTGTGCGGAGGGCGACTGCGGCGGGTGTAAGGCCATGGTCCACAGTGGCCAGATCCACCGGGTCGAGCAGCCGCGCCCGATCCTCTCGGCTGCAGAGCAGGCCCAAGGCCACGTGTTGCTCTGCCGTACCCACGTCAAGAGCGATCTGGTGGTTGAACTGCTGCCAGGCTCTCTCCTTACGCCGTCGCAGCGTCCTGATCCGTTTGATCGGCACCACGCCGCCGAGAAGCTCTTAGGGCCCTTCATCGTCGCGGCCGCAGATCACCTGAGCGATGGCCTGCTGGTGCTCGACGACCAGGGGCGTCTCCTCGTGCTCAATCGAGCCGCCGCCCACCTGCTGCACGGCGATCCGTCCCAGGAGATCACTGCGGTCTGTCGGACCATCCTGGAGAGTGCGCTGCCGCAGACGTACCAGATCACCTGTGCGCCCAACGGGCGCGTCCTTGCCGCCATCGGCTTCCCCGTCATGAAGGGCCATCACGCGGTCGCCTCCGCCCTCCTCTTTCCCG
>NZ_NVQC01000006.1 GCF_003044035.1 Candidatus Methylomirabilis limnetica | reverse complement strand
CCGCTCACCCCTCTTGAGATTCGGTTCCGCCAACTGGGTGGCCAGGCGGGGTACGCGGGCGGCTTCATCGAGCACTATCTGCTGCCAGTCCTCTACCCGCAGAACCTGACCCGGCCGGTGCAGGTGGTTCTCGGGACGCTGGTTCTGATCCTCAACGCGGCGACATACAGGCGCTTGTGGCGCCGCCGTACAAGCGGTAACGTCTAACATGGAAATGGATCTGCCGAGCTGCGGCGCAATACATTGGCGTGCTGTCCTGGGCGTTCGCCCAGGAAGCGGTTGGGCGCGATCATCCCGCTGTGGCCCTGAGCCTGAACGGCATGGAGATTTCTCACTGAGCTCCTAGAGGAGCTCGCTCTCAGGATGTCGAGCGGTAGCGGGGACGCATGGGATGGGGCTAGGCTCCGATTGTTTGAGACTTGACGGACATGCCTATGGACATTTCACTCGCTATAATCTAATATACCTATTGTTATGAGTGACTTGCAGAGTTCTATTTACGGACATTGATGCGGCCATACGAACGGACACACCCCTGGTTGAAATTCCAGCTCGACCTCAGGCGGGCGTCCAAGGAGCTCTGGTTGCGTCTCGGCGAGGCCCAGTCGAAGTGTGAGCACATCGCGGGAACCCCGCTCAAGCCGGCAACCGGCCAGAAGCTGCACCAGGTCTATCTTGCGAAAGGGGTTCTTGCCACCACCGCTATCGAAGGCAATACCCTCACCGAGGCAGAAGTGCTTCAACTGCTCGAAGGCAAGTTGCACCTGCCGAAGTCCAAGGAGTACCTCCGACAAGAGATCGAGAATGTCGTCAAAGTCTGTAACGAGATCACGAGCGATCGCGAGACGTCCGACGGTGAGCTCACCGTTGAGCGGATCCGCTCCTTCAATCGGTCAATACTGAAGGACCTCGAGATTCCTCCGGACACTGTGGTACCAGGGGTGACTCGACCCTACTCAGTGGTGGTTGGGCCCTACAAAGGTGCGCCACATGAAGACTGCGACTTCCTGCTCAAGGAGCTGTGCTCGTGGCTCAACGAGCCGGTTTTTCGGCCGGCGAAAGAGGAGCGTATCGCGTTCGCTGTACTCCGCGCCGTACTGGCTCATCTCTATCTCGCTTGGATCCATCCCTTCGGCGATGGCAACGGCCGGACCGCGCGCATGGTCGAGTTCTTCATCCTGCTCAGTGCGGGAGTGCCGTCTCCGGCAGCCCACCTGTTGAGTAACCACTACAACCAGACTCGATCCGACTACTATCGGCAGCTACAGTTTGCGAGTAGTTCCGGCGGTGATGTGTTTCCCTTCCTCCAATATGCGGCCACCGGCTTTGTCGACGGGCTGCGCAGCCAGATCGAGGCGATCCGCGTGCAGCAATGGAACGAAGCATGGTGTAACTATGTCGACGAGCAGTTCGGGGAACGACCGTCGGCGTCGCAGTTGCGACAGAAGAATCTTGTGCTGGATCTCTCGGAGCATGACGATTGGCTTACCGCAGAGATTCCAAAGCTCAGCCCGAGCCTGGCAGCCTCCTACGCGACGAAACAAGCGAAGACCATTAGCCGCGACGTCAATTCATTGATCCATCGGGGTCTCATCGAGAAGCGAGGTACTCGAGTTCGGGCACGCCGCGAGATCATTCTGGCCTTCCTGCCGCCGCGAAAACAGAGATCGTGACGTGACCGCTTCGCGGCAGCTCAGCCCCGCATTGGACCATAACAATACTTGACATGATTTCAGTCAAGGGCTATACCATGTATATTCTCAGGAGGGCCGATTGTGGTGACCAAGATCCAAAAATGGGGTAATAGCCAAGGACTTCGCCTGGCCAAGCATGTTCTTGAGGAAGCGCACATCTCGCTTGGTGACGATGTTGAGGTGCGCGCAAAAGATGGTGTCATCGTCATTGCTCCTGTGAGGCGTGTGCGTGGAAAACATAGCCTCCAGAAACTGGTCTCTCGCATCCCCAGCGACTATGAAGCGGAAGAAATTGATTGGGGACAACCTGTCGGCAGAGAATCGTGGTAAATGGCCGACTACATACCAAGAAAAGGCGACTTCGTTACTGTTACGTTCGATCCGCAGTCCGGCCACGAGCAGAGGGGCAGACGGCCGGCCTTAGTTGTCAGCAATACGCTGTTTAACCAACATACCGGCCTCGTTATCGTCTGTCCTGTCACGAAGACAGATCGAGGGTTCCCATTTCATGTGGTGATTCCCAACGATCCGAATGTGGCCGGTTTCGTCATGGTTGAACAGGTCAAGTCGATAGATTATCGTACGCGTAAGGTCAGGCGTATAGGCACCGCTTCTGATGCTGTGCTTGACGAGGTGTTATCTATCCTTGATGCATGTATTTATTAACGGCCCAACCAGGCGGTGCACCAGACCGGCTCTCTTCCTTATGGTTTCTCAGCGAACCGGCTGGTGACCGCTGGCATTAGGCATTCCATCTGTAGCCGCAGGAAATCTAAAGAAAGCAACGCTACTCCATGACGAAGAGCTTCAAACCCATTTTCACGATCACCAACCGGATCACCGCCGGGCTGACCCGCATCGAGCGGGCCCGGGGGTTCCTGGAGGCCGCGACCCTGTCCGATGCCTGGGTGCGTGAGATGGGTCGGCGCGCCTTGATCCTGGAAGCCCACCATACCACACACATCGAGGGAACGCGCCTGACCCTGGAGCAGGCCAAGCGGTTGCTAGAGGGGAACCCGGTCCTCGAGGCAGACCCCGACGACGTGCGGGAACTGCTGAACTACCGGAAGGCCTTCGATTTCGTCTCCGAATATCTGGAAACCAGTGGACCGATCACTGAGGGACTGGTTAGGGAAATCCACAAGCGGCTCGTCGAAGGTGTCCGTGGTGGGGCCGCGGCTCCTGGCGAGTACCGGAAAATCCAGAACTACGTGGTCAACTCAGTGACCGGTGCGACGGTCTACACGCCGCCTCCGGCTCACGACGTGCCGATCATGATGGCGGAGCTGGTGGACTGGCTCAATCGCGAACAGGAGGTTCATCCCGTACTGGTGAGCGGCGTCGCCCAGTTCCAGTTTGTGCATGTCCACCCGTTCCTGGACGGCAACGGCCGCACCTCCAGGCTGCTCTCTACATTGAGCCTCTATCGGGCCGGGTACGATTTCAAGCGGCTGTTCACAATCAGCGAGTACTACGACCGTGATCGGGCCGCTTTCTATAACGCGATCCAGAGCGTCCGGGGGAGCGGCATGGAAATGACCGGGTGGCTGGAGTACTTCGTAGAGGGGTTGGCCACCCAGCTCACCGAGGTGAGAGAGCGCGGAGAGCAGGCCATCCGACGGGATGTGCTCATCAAGGAGCATGATCTTTCGGAGCGCCAGGCCAAGGCCATTGGACACATTCTTGAGCACGGCAGCCTGACTATCCAGGGCTTCGAACGTCTGTGTCCCGAGGTCAACCGTCGGTCTCTGCAGCGGGATCTGAAAGTCATGGTCGATGTCGGACTGCTGGTCACCGAAGGTGAAACGCACCACCTGCTCTACCGCCTGGCGGAGCCGGGTTGATCTTTGTGACAATGTTTACGACATGTTCACGACAGGCTTTGCGACATGGCCTTGAGGCGCTGGGGCCGAGGACATCGAGCCCGACGCCGCTTCGCTGCGCTCCGTCGGTAACAAAAGCTGGCCAGACCCAGATCGCGGCAGCGATCAGCCGGATCGAACACAATGCAGGCAATGTCACTATCGAGACGCTGCTGAAGGTCCCGCGAGTCCTCGGGAGCTCTCTCGATATCCGACTGACGGCGGCGTAAGACCGCCGGCGGGAACAGATATTCCAGCGATGAGCCATACCTCCGCTACAGGCCGTAAGCGGCCTGGACAGCGATGGCAACGGGGTGCCGTGTGAAAGCGTGAGCGGGGGAAGATAGAAGGGGTTGAGATCTTGAGGAAATCGATGGGAACGAATCGCAAGATTGCCCAAACCCGCTCGGATGGTTATTGGGATATCCGAGTATTTCATCGGACTAAACAGGGGAAGCGAGACCCCCGGTTTCTATTGAAATGCGGCTGCTGCAACGAACAGCTCCAGGTGTATTACGGCGAAGACAGCCTTGAAATTAACGGTATCATGGGGTCGGTCGATAACTGGCGAGAATTACTTTTGCCGCTCCTGGACATGAAGCTGCCAGGCCAGACACGCCAAAAGCTGAAGCACGCACCTTCAGGTAGAGCCAAGAAAAGCGTAACAAAGCAAGAGAAGCGTGAACCGCCTGGACGGAAAAGCCTGAATGCGCCGTGACCGGCAGGAATGATTGGGGCATAAAGATGTCCGCACGACCATGATTTCTACGCACGTCCTGAATCCACTGGGGGTTCATTCCCTGCGGCTTGCCGCGAGCTCGTCATACCGGTGGACCCCGGATCGTGGTCCGGGGCAGGCGCCGGTATCCAGAGGGCCCGACCGGATTCCCCCGTATCCAGTACGGGGCAGGCCCCGTATCAAGTACGGGGCAGGCGTGTCAAGCACGGAATGACGGGCCAGAACAGAAGACGATACCCTGCAGCTTGCTGCGGGGTAGTTCATTTCCTTGGTCAATCGGCCGGGATTCAGGCTCGAGGTGTTTCCCGGAACCGGGGAGCACTTTGAAGTCACTTCAGAGGATCAACCCACGCTCACCGCCTTTCTTCTTCGCCGCGCCAGACAGCGCGCCGGTTTGAGCCTGGCCCAGGTCGCGGAGCGTCTTGGCGCCACTTCCATCAACGCCTACGCCCGTTATCAGCAGGGCCGATCAAGTCCCGACCATCCAGAAACTCTCGGAGCTTTTCGCGGCTGTCATGCCGCACCGGGACCTGGTCCTGGTAGAGAGCGAGACGTGATGGTGGAGGCAGCCGAACCATTCGTTGCAGCGGCTGGCCGGCACACACGCATCGGAGCACTCCGAAACTTCTCGGCGCGGAGAGAGAAAGGAGCCGCCCCTTTTTCCAGGTCGGTGCCAAATTGTTTTAAAATATCTGGCGAAATACTGAGCATATGGCAGCGAATCAACAGTGACTAATCCGCGGACCGCATAGTAGGCGTTTCACGTTTGATATTCCGTGAATTGCCTATTAGCCATTGCTGTTTGTAATGGAACTTTATAGTTTACATCAAGTTCTTATTTCACCTTGACCGTGTATAAGAATCTGTGCTGTACTTATCCGTCCATCTAATAACTGGTTGCCGCTCCGCTGCGGCGGAGCGGCAACGCCGCGCGGATCAAGAATCCGCTGGCTGACCTCCACTTCGCTACGGTCAACCAGCGGATCGAGCGGACTGCAGCTCCGCCGAGCAAGCTCGACTCCGCTTCCGCCGCTCATCCGCGCGGCGTTCTCCCTTCGCTTCGCTCATGGAGAACGCGGGGCTGAGCCGGTGCCCCTTCCCTCCGCTCCGCTCCGGGAGAACCAGGGGCACGAAACCGACCGCTTCGCGGCGGCTCAGCCCCGCGTTATACGTAAAATAAGAAAGGAAATATAAATGGGAGCAACAAGTGCGTTATTATTTTGACTGGGATCCCAATAAGGCAAAAGTAAATCGAAAAAAACATAGGATTGGTTTTGAGCAAGCATCCACTATTTTTCTTGATCTAAGAATGATCGCCGTTTTTGATAGTGAGCATAGCGAACACGAAGACCGATGGGCTACAATCGGAATTGACGGGAATGGTATCTTGTTGGTTGTAGTACATACTTTCCAGCAGTTGGATGCCGACTGTTGCAGAATTAGAATTATTTCAGCCCGCAAGGCAACCAGAAAAGAATCAAAACAGTATCAGGAGGAAAATAAATGAAAAAAGAATACGATTTTTCCAAAGGTGAGAGAGGTAAGTTTTATCGTCCAGATGCAGAATTGTATCTACCTATTTATATCGAGCCGGACATGATGGAAGTGCTAAGAAAATTCTCAAAGAAAAAAGGTGTTGAGGTTGCAACGATAGTAAATGAATGGATAAAAAAAGACATTTCCATAGTAGAAACAATAACAAAATAACACATAACCAATCACTCTACAGGATGCGGCAAAATAACCGCCGCACCTGTGAGTTCAGGCGTTCTCCCTCCGCTCCGCTCCGGGAGAACCATGGGCACGAAACCGACCGTTTTGCGGCGGCTCAGCCCCGCGTTAGCCCGCACGAGACATGACCACAACGCGACACTGACCGCGTAGAGGATGGGTGCCTGTGTTTGAACAAGCCTTCAAGAACATCGACGACGTCCTCTGGAAAGAGGCGGGATGCACGACCGAGCTCGACTACACCGAGCAGACGTCCTGGCTGCTGTTCCTGAAATACCTCGATGGACTAGAGCAGGACCGCGCCGATGAAGCCGCGCTGGAGAGGAAGAAGTACAGCTACATCCTCGACAAACCGTACCGCTGGGAAAGCTGGGCCGCGCCCAAGGGTAAGGACGGCAAGCTCGACCACAACAGGGTCCTAACCGGCGACGACCTCCGCGACTTCGTCAATCAGAAGCTCTTTCCCTACCTGCACGGCTTCAAGCAGAAGGCCACCGGGTCAAACACGATCGAATACAAGATCGGGGAGATCTTCGGAGAGATCAAGAACAAGATCCAGAGCGGCTACAACCTGCGCGAGATCATCGACCACATCGACGAACTGCGCTTCCGCTCGCAGACCGAGAAGCATGAGCTGTCGCACCTCTACGAGGCCAAGATCAAGAACATGGGCAACGCCGGGCGCAACGGCGGCGAGTACTACACCCCGCGCCCGCTCATCCGCGCCATCGTCCAGGTCGTGCACCCCAAGATCGACGACCGTATCTACGACGGCGCGGTCGGCTCGGCGGGCTTTTTGTGCGAGGCGTACGAGTACCTGAAAGAGACCCACCCCAAGCGCACCACCGCACAGGACCGCATCCTTCAGGACCGCACCTTCTACGGTAAAGAGAAGAAGTCCCTCGCCTACGTCATCGCTATCATGAACATGATCCTGCACGGCATCGAGGCGCCGAACATCGTCCACACCAACACGCTGTCCGAGAACCTCGCCGACATTCAGGACAAGGATCGCTTCGACGTGGTGCTGGCCAATCCGCCCTTCGGCGGCAAGGAGCGCAAGGAGGTCCAGCAGAACTTCCCCATCCGCACCGGCGAGACGGCGTTCCTGTTCCTCCAGCACTTCATCAAGATGCTCAAGGCCGGCGGGCGCGGCGGCGTGGTCATCAAGAACACGTTTCTCTCCAATACCGACAACGCCTCCGTGAGCCTGCGCGAGCTCCTGCTGGAAAGCTGTAACCTGCACACCGTGCTCGACTGCCCCGGCGGCACGTTCCAGGGCGCGGGCGTGAAGACCGTCGTGCTGTTCTTCGAGAAAGGCGCGCCCACGCGCAAGGTCTGGTTCTACCAGCTCGACCCCGGCCGCAACCTCGGTAAGACCAACCCGCTCAACGACGCCGACCTCGCCGACTTCGTGAAGCTGCAAGAGACCTTCGCCGACTCGCCCAAGAGCTGGAGCGTGGACGCCAAGGGCATCGACAAGGCGACCTTCGACCTCTCTGTGAAGAACCCCAACGGCGGCGAGGAAATCGCGCACCGCAGCCCGCAGGAGATCATGGACGAGATCGCTGCGCTCGATGCGGAGAGCGCCGAGGTGCTGAGAAAGATCAAGGAGATGCTGTAAAGGAGGATCAGGCTATGGATGACATTCGGTGGAAACAGCGGTTCAACAACTACCTCAAGGCATTTCAGACGCTCGTTGAGGCGGTGGAATTGGCACGCTCGCGCGAATTATCCAAGCTTGAGCAACAGGGATTGATTCAAAGTTTTGAGTTCACCCATGAGCTGGCATGGAATGTATTGAAAGATTATTTAGAGGATAAAGGGATCGTCGGCTTGATTGGCTCAAAAGACGCGACGCGTGAAGCGTTCAAGAATGGTCTTATCGTGCAAGGCGAGGACTGGATGAAAATGATAGAAGTTCGCAATCTGACCTCGCATACCTACGACCTCAAGATCGCTCAGGCGGTTGCGGATGATATCCTGGAACGGTTTTATCCGGCCTTTCAGAGTATGGCGAAGAAATTCACTGCACTACATGATCAGGAAGACAAGAACTCATGAAATATGGGTTAACTGAAACAACGGTCGAAAACATCTGTGCCGTCTTTGCGCGTTTCCCGGAGATTGAAAAGGCGATTTTGTATGGATCTCGCGCCAAGGGAAACTTCAAGACGGGCTCGGACATTGATTTGATGCTCTGTGGCGAGGCGCTCACGTCTGATTTGCGCTCGACGATAGCATCGGCGCTGGATGATCTGCTGTTGCCCTACACCATTGATCTCTCGGTTTTCAATGAACTGAATCACGCAAAACTACGGGAGCATATCGAGCGCGTGGGCGTGCTGTTTTATGAGCAGCCAAGCAAGGCGCTGCTATGAAGAAGGAGTGGCCAACCAAAACGCTCGGCGAAGTTCTGCAAAAGACCGAGACGGTTAATCCGCTCCAATCGCCAGAAACGGAGTTCGACTACATCGATGTTTCAAGCGTCTCCAACGCAACGTTTCAGATTAAGGCAACGCAACGCCTCAAAGGAAAGAACGCGCCAAGCCGGGCTAGGAAGCTCGTGAGAGAGAACGACGTGCTCTTTGCGACGGTGCGGCCAACATTGCAGCGAATCGCTGTCGTGCCGGAGCATCTCGACAAGCAAGTTTGTAGCACCGGCTATTTCGTTCTCCGAGCGAAGCATGGAATTGACCACCGGTTCGTGTTCTACTCCCTTTTTACTGAGGACTTCATCGCACAGATGGAAAGCCTCCAGAAGGGGGCAAGCTATCCAGCAGTTACTGATGGAGATGTGAAAGCGCAGGTAATTCCCGTCCCCCCGCTCCCCGAACAGCAGCGGATCGTCGGCATCCTCGACGAAGCGTTTGAGGGCCTCGCCACCGCCAAAGCCAACGCCGAAAAGAACCTCCAAAACGCCCGCGTCCTCTTCGAAAGCCACCTCCAATCCGTCTTCACCCAGCGCGGCAAAGGGTGGAAACAAAAGACATTGGAAGAGATAGCAACAACCTTTGGTCGGGGTAAGTCAAAGCACCGACCACGAAATGCACCACATCTTTACGGTGGGAAATATCCATTCGTCCAAACCGGCGATATTCGCAATGCAGACCACATCATCACCGAGTATTCACAGACTTACAGCGAAGCCGGACTTGCCCAGAGCAAGCTGTGGCCGAATGGAACAATTTGTATAACAATCGCGGCGAACATCGCGGAGACGGCAATTTTGGGCTTCGACGCTTGCTTTCCAGACAGCGTCATTGGCGTGCTGGCGAACCCCAAAGAGGCTGATGTCGGTTTCATCGAGTACCTCCTTCAGTCATTCAAGGCGCGCCTCCAAGCGATGGGAAAAGGAAGCGCCCAAGCAAACATCAACATGGGCACGTTCGAGAACGAACGGTTTCCATTTCCGCCTGTCGCTGAGCAAAAAGAAATTGTCACCAAACTCGACGACCTCCACGAAGCAACCCAACGCCTCGAATCCATCTACCAGCAGAAGCTCGCCGCGTTAGAGGCGTTGAAGAAATCGCTGCTGCACCAAGCCTTTACGGGACAATTAACAATGGACAATGGATAATTGACGATGGGGAATGTCGTCAAGGAGAAGTCATTTGCTTTCGCAGTGCGGATTGTAATTCTGTACAAACATTTGTGTACTGAGAAAAAAGAATTTGTTCTGTCCAAGCAATTGTTGCGCTCGGGGACGGCCATTGGCGCACTGGTTCGAGAAGCTGAACAGGCAGAGAGCAAGGCCGACTTTGTCCATAAGATGGCCATCGCTCTGAAGGAAACCAACGAGACCGAATACTGGCTGGAGTTATTGCACGAGACACAATATTTGGAGCCCGCTGCGTTCTCATCCATTCATCACAATGTGGTTGAACTCCTAAAGCTTCTGACCAGCATTATCAATTCAAGCAAGCGCGAGATGAGCCAATGAACGCTGTCAATTATCCACTCTCAATTGTCCATTAATCGCATGCCCGACAACGAGGCGCCGCAATCCAGCATCATCCTCTACCAGACGGAGGACGGGCAGACGCGCATCCAGTGCCGATTCGAGAATGATACCATCTGGCTGACACAGGCGCTTCTGGCGGAGCTCTTCCAGAAAGATGTGCGGACGATCAATGAGCATTTGGTGAACATCTTTGAGGAGGGCGAATTGAGCCGAGAGGCAACTATCCGGAAATTCCGGATAGTTCGTTTGGAGGGCACCCGCGAAGTCGTTCGCGAGGTCGAACACTACAGCCTGCCCGCCATTCTCGCCGTCGGCTACCGCGTGCGCAGCCCCCGCGGCACCCAGTTCCGCCAATGGGCGACGGCGCGCTTGAACGAGTATCTCGTCAAGGGATTCACTATGGACGACGAGCGGCTCAAGAATCCGCCGGGCAAGGGACATACGGATTACTTCGACGAGTTGCTGGAGCGCATCCGCGACATTCGCTCCAGCGAGCGCCGGGTGTATCTGCGCGTGCGGGAGATCCTCGCGCTGGCCGCCGACTATTCGCCCTCCGAGCCGGAGACGCAGGTTTTCTTCCAGACGGTGCAGAACAAGCTGCACTTCGCCGCCACCGGCAAGACCGCGCCTGAACTGATCGCCGAACGGGCCGACTCCGCCCAGCCCAACATGGGGCTGACAGCGTGGAAGAGCGGCGTGGTCCGCAAGGGCGATGTGACCGTGGCCAAGAACTACCTGCGCGAGGCCGAGATCAACGAGCTGAACCGCATCGTCGTCATGTTCCTCGATTTCGCCGAGGATCAGGCCAGGCGGCGCAAGCAGATCTTCCTGCACAACTGGCAGAGTCGGCTCGAGGATTTCCTGCGGTTGAACGAGCGCGCCATCCTGCCCGACGCCGGCAAGGTCAGTCGCGAACAGGCAGACGCCATCGCGGAGCAGGAGTATGACCGCTTCGCTGCCAGGCGGCGTGCCCAACTCGAAGACGAGTCGGAGGCCGACACCCTCAAGCAACTCGAGGACGAGGTGAAGAAGCTGTCGAAGCCGAAAACAACCAGGCGCCCGAAACCATGAACGAAGCCGAGACCCGCGCCGAGCACATTGATCCCGCGCTGAAAGCGGCGGGCTGGGGTGTCGCCGAGGGCAGCAAGATCCTGCGCGAGTACCGCATCACGCAAGGCCGTCTCGAAGGCCACGGGCGGCGCGGCAAGCCGGAGATCGCCGACTACGTGCTGGTCTACCGCAACCACAAGCTGGCCGTGGTCGAAGCTAAAGCGTGGGACGAAGAGCTGACCGAGGGCGTGGGTCAGGCGAAGAGCTATGCCGGCAGGATGGCTATCCGCTTCACCTATTCCACCAACGGACAGGGCATCTACGGCATCGACATGCAGACCGGCAAAGAAGGCGAGCTGCCGCACTACCCCACGCCGGACGAGCTCTGGGCGGCGACGTTCGCCGCAGCGAATACGTGGCGCGACCGCTTCGCCGCTGTGCCGTTCGAGGACAAAGGCGGCTCGCACCCCAGCCGCTATTACCAGGACATCGCTGTCGAGCGGACGATGGAGGCCATCGCAGAGGATCGGCAGCGCATCCTGCTCACCCTCGCCACCGGCACAGGCAAGACCTTCATCGCGTTTCAGGTCGCGTGGAAGCTGTTCCACAGCCGCTGGAACCTGAGCCGCGAGCCCTCGCGCCGCCCACGCATCCTCTTCCTTGCCGACCGCAACATCCTCGCCAACCAAGCCTATAACGCCTTTTCCGCCTTCCCAGAGGATGCGATGGTGCGGATCGCGCCGGAGGACATCCGCAAGAAGGGCAAGGTACCGAAGAACGGCAGCCTGTTCTTCACCATCTTCCAGACCTTCATGAGCGGCCCGCCGAAAGACGACCACCCGTCGCCCTACTTCGGCGAATACCCGCCGGACTTCTTCGACTTTATCGTCATCGACGAGTGCCATCGCGGCGGCGCGAACGACGAGAGTAACTGGCGCGGCATCCTCGAATACTTCGCCCCGGCGGTGCAGCTCGGCCTCACCGCCACGCCCAAGCGCAAGGACAACGTAGACACCTACGCCTATTTCGGCGAGCCGGTCTACATCTACTCGCTCAAGGAAGGCATCAACGACGGGTTCCTCACGCCGTTCAAGGTGAAGCAGATCTCCACGACGCTCGACGAGTATGTCTATACGCCCGACGACACGCTGATCGAGGGCGAGGTCGAAACCGGGAAGCGTTACACAGAGACCGACTTCAATAAGATCATCGAGATCAAGGAACGCGAAGCCCACCGCGTGAAGGTCTTCATGGACCAGATCAACCAGAAGGAGAAGGCACTGGTGTTCTGCGCCACGCAGGATCACGCGCTGGCCGTCCGCGACCTCGTCAATCAGGTGAAGACGAGCAAAGACCCGAACTACTGCCAGCGGGTCACGGCCAACGACGGTGATCTCGGCGAGCAGCACCTGCGCGACTTTCAGGACAACGAGAAGACGATCCCCACGATCCTGACGACCTCACAGAAACTGTCCACCGGTGTGGACGCTCGCAACATCCGCAACATCGTCTTGATGCGACCGATCAACTCGATGATCGAGTTCAAGCAGATCATCGGACGCGGCACGCGGCTCTACGACGGCAAGGACTCCTTCACGATCTACGACTTCGTGAAGGCGCATCATCACTTCAGCGATCCGGAATGGGACGGCGAACCAATCGAACCGGAGGCGAAGGAGCAAAGGTATGAGGCATCTCCACCGGATCCGCCTTTGCTGGTACGCGACCCAGCGCTGGACAGCAGCAGACGCCCGAAGATCAAGGTGAAGCTCGCCGATGGCAGGGCGCGCACCATCCAGCACATGACGTGCACGACTTTCTGGCACCCTGACGGCACGCCCATGTCCGCGCAGCAGTTCATGGAACTGCTGTTCGGGAGGCTGCCGGAGTTCTTCAAGAACGAGGCTGAACTACGCGCCCTCTGGAGCGCGCCGGAGACGCGGAAGAAGCTCTTGCAGGGTCTCGCCGAGAAGGGCTTTGGCGGTGAGCAACTGGCTGAGATGCAGAAGATCATCGACGCGCAGAAGAGCGACCTGTTCGACGTGCTGGCGCATGTGGCCTATGCCCTGCCCCCGCTCACCCGCGAAGAACGGGCCGTAAGGGCCAAGGTCGTTATCAGCACGCATTTCAACAGCAAGCAGCAGGTGTTTCTCGATTTTGTGCTGTCACACTACGTCAGCGTCGGGGTGGAAGAACTTGATCAGGACAAGCTCACTCCCCTCTTGCGGCTCAAGCATCACAACTCCATCGCCGACGCCGTGGCCGATCTGGGCAGGCCGGATGAGATTGGGAGTGTCTTCACAGGCTTCCAGAAGTACCTGTATCAGCAACAAGCAGCCGCTTGACAAACAATTGATTTCGCTAGAGTAAAAGGGACCCACCTAACACGGCAATGATCGAGCAAAAGGAGCCCACTCTGATACGCTCGCTGTTTCTCGTGTGTTCGAGCAAGACCACACCAGAGACAGGGAGGGAGAGGAGTGCTAGGGATGGATCAGTACGAGCTCATCAGGACGGCCGCTCGGGTGTATCAGAAGAGTATTCGTCAGATCGCGCGGGAGACTGGGCATACACGCAAAACGATCCGCAAGGTTCTAGCTGGCTGGGAGCCTAAGTACCGGAGGAGGCACGAACCGGCCTCCCGGGTGATGGACTCGGTCGCCGCCATCATCGAGGGCTGGCTCCGCACGGATCAGGAGACCCCCAAGAAGCATCGCCACACGGCGCACCGGATCTGGACCCGACTGGTCGAAGAGTATGCCTTTCCGGGTGCGGAGTCGACAGTTAGACGATGGGTGCGGGAGCAGAAGGCTCGGCTGGGATGGCCGACAGTCACAGCGGTCATCCCCTTAGACCCGGAGCTCGCGCAGGAGGCGGAAGTCGACTGGGGAGCTGCCTGGGTCCGCATGGCAGGAGAGGAGCGGCAGGTCAAGCTCTTCTGTATGCGATCGCGCTATTCGGGCATGCCCTTTGTGCGGGCCTATCCGTACGAGCGACAGGAGATGTTCTTCGATGGCCACACCCGAGCCT
>NZ_NVQC01000005.1 GCF_003044035.1 Candidatus Methylomirabilis limnetica | reverse complement strand
AAACCCCTCCGCAATCCTTCGTAACCGGTAAATCCTGTTGCTGTTGCTTTTTCCCCACCTTCAGATATGATCCTTAATCAAACCGGGCAAATTATGTG
Organism: Candidatus Methylomirabilis limnetica; assembly: GCF_003044035.1. NCBI lineage: Bacteria > Methylomirabilota (SeqCode) > Methylomirabilia (SeqCode) > Methylomirabilales (SeqCode) > Methylomirabilaceae (SeqCode) > Methylomirabilis (SeqCode) > Candidatus Methylomirabilis limnetica. The sequence continues at coordinate 6,030 of NZ_NVQC01000005.1, read as the reverse complement.
CCGGACGGTATTGTGTCTGTCCCTATTTTATTTTAATTTTCGGACAGGGAGTCGCACCTTTGATCGGAGTTCCGCCCAGATCACGCCGTACAGGTACCGCAGCTTCTGTAGCCGCCGGATAACGCCACGGCCGGTGTCCTTAGTTTGCTTGTCGATACCGAATCGACTTAGGATATCGTCCATCGCGCTTTCACTATGGGTGAAGGCCCAGATTCACTACATGTCTGGGCTCAAGGGCTTCCACTACCAACAAGAGCTCGCTTTCTGGCAACTGGCCACTCAATCAGAGAGCAAACTTGAAGCTCAAGCTTCACCTTCGGCATGCGATGGTATGTAACCAGGAGAGGAAAGCAACGCTGAAGGCAGTTTTTCGCGTACAAGGACGGGGAAGCAATGCTCAGTAGCCTACCATATATATGGAGCGGCCAACCTGACTGCGTGAAGACAGCAGTTAAATTGTGGAAGACTTGACGCCGGGAGATCGCATGATCCCCAATGCCGATAACCTGGGGCACAACGGAACAGACAAGCCGGAAGACGTGAGGGCCCCTCGCTGGGTTGATCTGACCGACTTGACGTGGTATGCTGTGGCCGATTTCGAAGGGCCCATCAAGGATCAGCGCCTCAGGGAGATTTGGCGTAACGGCTTCCAGCGCTATCGGGAACCGATCCTGACCGAGGAGTGTAGCGTCTGCTACTACCCCCCTACCTGCGGTGGTGGGAAGTTCGGAATGCGCGTGGGCGATCGTCACTGTCTGAAACGACCCTGGGAAGGAGGAGGAAACGCATGAAGAACGGTGTCACGTCGGCTCCAAAGCAACCGTACACGAAACCAACGCTGACGAAACATAAGCCGCTGCGCGACATTACGGCCAATGGTTCGGGTGCAATGTGAGCGTCTGTGCCATCATGCTAACAGGGGAGGTCAGCGGGGCAATTGGCCTCCCCGAGGCTGCCTATTCCGAAGGGACCTTCAAGAATCAGCGCCTCTGGGAGATTTGGCGTAACGGCTTCCAGCGCTATCGGGAGCCGATCCTGGCGAAGCACAACCCCCTTACCGGTTAGGCCGGGCATGCCTCAGAGCACCTTTCCTTCTACCTTTAAGGAAGACCGCCCGACCATCCCCTCTGTTAGTTAGCGGACAGGCTTGAGGTGGTTCTGTACGATGTAGTCTCCGATCTTGCGTCCCATCGTGGCCCGTTGGCGCAAATAGCACAGCCCGATCACTGCGACCAAACGCGGAAAGATACCGTGAGTCCTACCCATCGCTGATTCGGCCGCGCCAAATCCCAAGGATTCAGTCAGGCGGCTCGGGCGACGGGCGTTGCAGAACCTCGCCATCTCCCTTTTGAATAGAAGCCCCGGATTCATCGCGGCGTCGAGAAGTCACATCCATGAGGCAGACCATCATCTCGTCCTGGCTCTGTTTACCGTACCGAACCGCGACCGCCGAATTCGGATTGTTGGGATTGTTCGCTGAATTGTCGAAGTAGCCTGTGCACTCGATACGCGTCCCCTTGGGGAGAAGTAGAGGCTCCTTCAGATAGTAAGAAAGCTGCCAGTTGACGCTGTATCTCGGTACATCGAGCAGGATCTGTGATTCCCCCGTCGGGTAGACTGCCCGGTACTGCACAGATTTCCCCCGCAGATGCATGTGGGGGAGCAGGGCGAGTAGAGTCACGTCATGATCAAGTGTCCGCTCGGCGTCCACGCGGTGATTCGGCGCTCCGGCGGGGATCACGAATACGCGGTTCTTGGCCCAAATAGTACTGACTTGCTCCACGGGCGGTTCCTTGGCGAAAATCAGGCCCATACGGGTGCGATCCGTCCCGGCTTTCCCGTTCGCCGTATAGTGCAGCTCAAAAACCAGGTCGGATCCAGCCTTGATAAGCTTGGCCTGACCGGGTTTTAGCATCTGCGGTACACTGCCCGGAACAAAGCCGACCAGGAGATCGAATCGTCGCGACCCGTCTCGCAAGCTCCGTACCTCAAACGGCTCGCCGGGCTTAGCCCAGTGCAGCCACTTCGACCCCGGCTCGCGAAGGTACACCATGACATGATGGACCAACGCCCTATTGCCTGGACGTATCTCTGCCATCTGTACCCACCTGTCCCCTGTGAAGCCGGTGGGTATCACAACGTACTGATACTGGATCGTGCCGGAATCCGGAACGTGGAATTCCCTCGGCATTTCGAAGACCAGGTCCGGTCGGCCGATGTTCCATCCCTTGACAAACTCCCGTGGTGGCGGCAGATCGGCGGCGTCTCCTTCGCGGGCGCCCCCGTCGACCCAGGCCACCAGCGTGTCGATTTCGGCCTGCGAGAGCGAGCGATCGTTGGCGAACTTGCCGTGTTGTGAGTCGGCGAACCACGGCGGCATTCGCTGTTGCAGGACCGCATCACGAATAGCCTTGATCCAAGGTCGCGCATCCTGGTAGGTCAGCAGCGGCATCGGCGCCGCTTCCCCAGGCCGGTGGCATCCCTGACAGTTCCTCTGCAGGATCGGGAGGACGTCTTTATTAAACGTGACCGGCGGGCGATCGACCCCCGCCCAAGCCAGGATGGGGGTCAGCACGACCGCGAGACTGCACAAAATACGACGCATCTGGTCACTCCAGTGTCGTTACACGCGGTTCCGCCCAGAGGGCCATGACCGAGAACTCGCGCGTTCAAAAGTGGGATCGGTTCACACGTTGAATAATAGAATAATAGTGAATAATAGGGACAGCAACTATTTAAAATGAGAGAATCGTAAGAATGCCTAACGAGGCTGCAGAAAAACCCGATTCTGAACGCCGTGCTCAGCCACGGGCTGTTCTCGCGCCGTCACCAAGGCATCCACCGCGCCAGGCCGAATCCGGAGCTTTCTCCTAAAGCGGAGGGCTGACAGGTCGCCCTTCGCCACCAAGTCATCACTGTGCACACCTTCAGGTTGAGCCGAGCCGCCACCTCCTGCGCGCTTAAGAGCCGGTCGCCCATGCGTGACGCTCCTTTTTAATGGTCCAACTCACGAGAACCAAAACACTCACGCTCCGCCTACAGTCCACCTCATGCGGGGTGTCGTCAACTCCCCTTCGGTGACAGTGAGCCATCCTTGATATAGGTGATATAGGGGTGATATAGGGACGGACACTATTTATTGAGATCCTTTCTTGGCCTTCCCCTCTGCCACACGTGTATGACTCGTCCAGTGTCCTGCGCACCTCCCAGATGAACCCGTCTCTTTGCATCGGCCGCTCTGTCATCGTCCGCTTTCGAATCGTTGTCGTTCCGAAAGACCGCCTGGCGATCACTCCCTCGTTCCGTCACACGATACGGGTGGCCGGGTGCAACGGTTCTGGTAATCTGTAACAGGCACGATCATGACCGCAAGCATCACGAATCGTCACGATGATAGTGCCTGTCCCTATTTTCTATTTTTATTTAACGGCACAAGCTCCAGCCTCGTCCTTTGGACCCGTAGGGTCGGATCAGGTTCTCCGCCAAATCGCTACAGGTTACTCTGGCAATCCCGGGATTGATCTCAAAGACTTCCTGGACGATCTGGCTCACTCGCCGTGCCTGTCTGGGGCACGCGGACCAACACGTCGTGTCGTAGCTCTTTCTTGAGTTTTGGCGACTCAGAGGCTAAGCGGACCGTCTCCTTGATAGATGCTGCGACAGACCTTGGCGGCCGTGCAGAGACAAGGCCAAAGAAGTAGGTGCTGTCGCCTTGGTGATTGGGGCCCCCGGCGCAGAGAAGGGAGTCGAAGTTAACTATGATCCTATCGCTCCACTTGTGCACAGATCCGAGTAAATAGGGACAGACACTATTTATTGACATCCCTTCTTAGACATAAAATAGGTAAAATAGGGACAGACACTATTATCGTGACAATTCGTGCTGTTCGCGGTCACGATAATGCGATCGGGTTCAATGATTTTCATGGAACTGCTCTCCAGATCGCTCTGACGCCTACCGGCCTGGATAATCCGGTAAATGACATTTTCCCGCAACTTCGGGACAAATCGCGGTCATGGGCTACATCCCTCTGTTTTTGGCCCAGGGGCCAATTGAGAATAAATAACGCTCCTACGCGCAGGAGCTGAAAGGGAAAATCTGGAGAAACGGAAAAGGGATAGGAAAAAACGAGATCCACATTATTGCAACGTTTGGCAAGTACGGTCCGCAGGTCTAGCGGGAGTCAACAACATCACGACGAAGCGGGAGGGGGAGCAATACCCTCCCACTTTCCTTTTCCAGACGGCCAGGAAGCCACTGTAAGTGCAGCCTATCTTAGCAGAGTTCTTTTAGGTGCTTCCGGGTGTTCCGTAGGTGAACCGGCCTGCGTACAGCCACGCACAGGCAGGGAGGAATCTAATATCCCCTCCTCTTTGGTCTATCTGGTCATTACCCGTCTTTTCTCCCCCTTTGGCAAAGGGGGATTGAAGGGGGTTTCTCCCTTCCTGTCGCTCACTAAGTGTTCCGTAAAAACCCCCCCGCCCCCTTTTCCAAAGGGGGCGTCCCCGCATTGGACAGTCGGGCACAGAACACCTGGACCGTTATGCGGAACAGGAAAAGCACCGTATCCTTCGGGGAGACGGCGAGGGCCGCTTCCGCAGCCTGCCGCACGGTGTCCGAAGTCACGTGGAACCGCCGCGCCACATACTCAGCATCGTCCAGGTCAAGCTCGGTCCCACGCCGGAGCTTTGCGATCACGAAATCGGTGGGGTGTAAGAGCCGCAGGCGAAGACCAGGTCGCGTATGGTGTACGACGGCTCGATCGCGGTAGCCAGGCGGCATGGCAATGACTGACCAGCTTGAGAGATTCTCTCCGAGGTCGGCCGGGACGTGGTGTCGCCGCAGAAATGCGCTCAGGTGTTCAGGATCTCCGGCAACCTCGCCGTCCACATCCTGTGTCGCGCGATCCGTGTAGCCATACGCCTGGAGCGCGAGGCCACCCACCAGAAGAAGGTCTACAGGCACCCCAGTCTCATGGGTGTAGGCGGCAAGCAGCGCAGTCAGTTGATCAATCGTGAGCGCAGACAAACCTTATTGCCTCCGCAAACAGACGGTACTCACGGGGGTCAACCGGGCCAGGATCAGGAGGGAGAGGAGGGCGCGGCAGTACCGCTTCCAGTACGCTTCGGTACGTGGTGTACCAGCGGCATGCCTTCTGATACGCCTCTCGAACCTCCGGGCGTTCCCACCACGGGCGAAGATCGAGGCCGTCATTGACCAGGAGTTCAAGCCAGAGCAGGCGGGTCCCCCGCGGATCACGAACGGCCTCATCGAGAGAGGTAATGCCGGTGTAGACCGGCAGGAGTATCAGAGGAGACGGCGCGAGGGTGACGTATTGATCATCCATATCAGTAGTTATAGAACACATTGAGGCGTCCGGCAAGTATTTCAGCCCAAGAACAGCGATAGACCTCGCAACCACTCGATTTCTTACGTCATTGCGAGTGCCCAATCCAGCGGTGGCTGACCCGCAGGTGGCAGACACTTTGCCAGTTTCTGAGTAGCACCCGCAGGGTACGCGGCAATCTCAGTGCAACAATGCGAGATTGCTTCACTTCGTTCGCAATGACAACTTTCTCTCGCTGTTCTTGTAAATAGTAAATATAGTAAATAGGGACAGACACTATTTATTGACTTCCCTTCTTGGTCTTCCCCTCTGCGACACGTGTATTACTCGTCCAGTGTCCTGCGCACCCCCCCCCCAGATGATCCCGTCTCTTCGCAGTGGCCGCTCTGTCATCGTGCGCATTCGAATCGCTGTCGTTCCGAAAGACCGCCTGGCGATCATTCCCTTGTTGTCTCGCATGATACGGGTGGCCGGATGCAACGGTTCGGGTAATTCGTGGCATGCACGATCATGACCGTACACACCACGAATCGTCACGATAAATAGTGTCTGTCCCAATACCGTCCGGCACATAATTTGCCCGGTTTGATTAAGGATCATATCTGAAGGTGGGGAAAAAGCAACAGCAACAGGATTTACCGGTTACGAAGGATTGCGGAGGGGTTTCGTCAGGAGTATAGAT
>NZ_NVQC01000004.1 GCF_003044035.1 Candidatus Methylomirabilis limnetica | reverse complement strand
TACGGGTTATCCAACGCCGTGCGTATGGGCTGCGGGATGAAGAATATCTGAGGCTGAAAATACTCACGTCCATGCTCCCGGCACTCTGAAAAACATGAAATTCACCCACTCGATTACGCGAAGAGCCAAAATATTTTTAAACTTAGTCCGTCCAGCACATGATTGCTATATGCGAGTTTATTAAGAAGAGCGCCTGTTACTTTGATTCCGGTTGAAGGATCTGGCCCACATTTCTGTCATTTCCGTGTAAATGGGAATCTAGTCTTTTAAGATAGTTACGCTCCACCTGGATTCCCGCCGCTTCATGAACTTATGCTACCGGAGTCAAACTAATATGAATAATTTCGCAATCACACCCGACGACAGGGTATTAGTTATTGGGTCTACCGGTTTTATTGGAGGCAGACTGGTTCCTGAGCTTTTCAAAAAAGGTATAAAACTCAGGCTTCTCGTCCGTAATCCTTCAAAACTTTCACCCTCCCTATTGAAAAATGAACTCATTGAAGTTGTAAAAGGGGATCTCCTGAAAAACGAAGGATTACCTGAGGCTTTCCACACTATTCACTCTGCGTATTACCTGGTTCACTCCATGGGTGGAAAGAGTATCTTTTCAAATAGAGAATTTGTAAAGGCTGATAAACTTGCAGCAAGGAACTTTGTTACGGCAGCAGACGCCGCCGGACTCAAAAGGGTAATATATCTTGGTGGACTGGGTGAGATGGGGAAAAATCTCTCTGAACATCTGAGAAGCCGTGCAGAAGTTGCTGAAATTCTCGCTTCCGGCAAGACACGGGCAACGATTTTACGAGCGGCAGTTATCATTGGCGCGGGCGGCGCTTCCTATGAAATGTTGCGATATCTTGTTGAACGCCTTCCCGCTATGGTGTGCCCCAAATGGATAGATACAAAAATCCAGCCTATCGCGGTTCGGGACGTCCTTGCATATCTTGTCGGATGTCTTGTGAATCCTGAAACTGCCGGTAAGATATTTGACATCGGCGGCCCTGACATTATGACCTACCGTGAGATGATGCAGCAACACGCCAGGGCAAAAGGCCTTTATCCGAGACTTATTGTCCGTGTTCCCGTCCTAACGCCTCATTTGGCAGCATATTGGGTTGATTTTGTAACCCCTGTGCCGTCAGGTATTGCACATCCGTTAATTGAAGGTATGAAGAATGAGGTTGTTTGCCATGAAAACAGCATCGATCGCTATATCCCAATCAGGAAAACTCCTTTTCCTGAGGCTGCAAATATTGCGATTGAAGAAGAAAAGGAGATACATGGAACTATCGAGTCATGAAACCATGCATGAAAAAATCAAATTGGGCATCAGCTCCTGTTTACTTGGTGAACAGGTGCGTTATGATGGTGGGCACAAACTCGACCGCTTTATAACTGATACCCTTGGGCAGTATTTCGAATGGGTGCCTGTTTGTCCTGAATTTGAATGCGGGCTTCCCATACCACGGGAACCTTTGCACCTGGTGGGAAGCCCGGAATCTCCTCGACTCATAACCAGCAGGACCGGCATTGACCATACAGAAAAGATGCTGCAATGGGCGGAGAACAAACTCGGGGAATTAGAACAGGAGAATCTCTGCGGCTTCATCTTTAAGAGCAAATCCCCAAGTTCTGGCATTAGTGGTGTAAAGGTTCATACGCTGTCTGGTATACCCATTAAGCGAGGCATTGGCATCTTTGGCGGCGCGTTCATGAAGCGCTTTCCGCTCACCCCGGTAATTGATGACGGCCGACTCCACAACCCCCAGTTAAGAGAAAACTTTATTGAGACCGTTTTTGTTTTTCAGCGATGGCAGAAGATTCAGAAATCCAGGAGCATCAGCGATCTGGTCGAGTTTCATTCCAGCCATAAACTTCTGATGCTGGCTCACAGCCCCAGGCATTACGCAGCTTTGGGTCAACTCGTGGCAGGTGCAAAAAGGGTTAAACGGGAAACCCTGTTCTCTGCTTATATTAAAGGTTTCATGGAAGGTATGAGTCTCCTTGCAACACCAAAGAAGAACGCAAACGTCCTGATGCATATTTCAGGATATTTCAAAAAACTAAATTCTTCAGATGAAAGGCAGGAGTTGCTTGAAGTTATTGAAAACCACCGCAAATGTCTTATCCCATTAATTGTCCCTATTACTTTGGTAAAACACTATGTCAGAAAATATACCGTACCGTATTTACAGAAACAGTACTATCTCAATCCCCACCCTATGGAACTCAAGGATAGTAATTTGCTTTTTGACTGGCCCGAGAGTACACCCGGCGCAGGGCAGCGTCAACGCAATGTCAGATGAACTGACGGGATTTTAAGGAGAACAGAGAACCAATCGAGGAATGTTGGATCTGCCGACTGTCTCATGTGCAACATCATCTGCAACCACCACCGTTTGACCCGCAAAACGCCACAGTGTCACCAACTGTCGACACACACCATCCCTGCTGTCACGCCGCATGTTATCTGGCTTCACAGGTATTACGGGATGTCGTACGCCTCGTGATAGTCGCTCACCTGACTGTCAGCGTACACCCGCAGCGCCTCGTCACCTGCGCTCACCGGAGGGTCTCTCCCCCCGTTTCGAAATCCGCTTCGGACTATCCCACACACCACGATGAGCCAGAATCGTGCGGATCACTGCCGCGGCTTCGATCAATGCCCGCACCCGCATCGTGCCGTGACACGTGGGACAGGTGAGTGGATCACTCTCGTCTCTTGTCTGACTCAGCCTCGCCCAGTGGGCACGACCTGCCCAAAAGCTGGCAGGTCAGCCGAAGTCCTGTTCGGTTTCCATGTCACGCTACTGCGTCACATCAAAAGAGCTCGCAACCCAGGGTATTTGTCTCTACAATAACCGTATGCGAATCACGTCCGATCCGACCACACGCGAGAATACGCCAGCGGGACGCAGATTAGATTTCGCTGACGCGACGTTCGTCTCTGCTGGTATCACAGTGGAGTTCGAGGACACACGGAAAAACTATGGCGAAACACGCGTCATCTGCTATGGCCTCTTGGGCCTTTCCACTCCGGTGCAGCCGACCGATACGACAAAGTACGGTCGCGCGGCGGGAATCGGACCGAGCGTTGCGATCGCCACTGCGGCCGTGCAGCGGCCCGCGTTGGTGCTGTCGACGCCATCGCCGCCGTCACAGATTCCAGGCAGCGTCGCGCCACACCGATCCAGGCGGCATCGCGTGCGGTTCACTCCTCTGGAACGGCCATCACGCGCGACGCTGTCGACGCGAGTTCCTACATCCCTGGCGCCCTCGTCAACACCTACGCCTAGACCAGGAGATCTTCTCTTGAGCCGCCCTCGCGACGCGCGTCGAAGGGCGAGATGACCATGGATTTTTTCGCCACCACCGCACAAGGAATGGAGCACCTGCTGTGCGATGAGCTGCGCGCTCTCGGAGCGGAGATCACCTCGGAGACGCGGGCCGGTGCCTCGTTTCGCGGGGAGCTCGAACTGGCCTATCGCGCCTGCTTGTGGTCACGCACCGCCAATCGAATCTTGATGCCGCTCTGCACCTTCCCCGCCGCAGACGAGACCGCGCTCTACGATGGCGTCCGCACCATTCGCTGGTCGGAGCATCTCACCCCGGCGCAGACCATCGCCGTCGACTTTCGATCGTCCCGCTCTACGATCACCCACGCTCACTTCGGCGCGCTCAAGACCAAAGACGCGATCGTCGATCAATTTCGCGACGAACAAAATGAGCGCCCCTCGGTCAAGGTGGTCGAGCCGGATGTTCGGGTCAATGTCTACCTCCACGAGGACAAGGCAACGATCAGCCTCGATCTGTCGGGCGAGAGCCTGCACCGACGCGGCTATCGCGCCCAGGCAGCCGAGGCGCCGCTGAAGGAGACTCTCGCGGCGGCAATCCTTTTGCTCGCCGATTGGCCGGCGCTCAGCAAGCTCGGTACACCCCTGCTCGATCCCATGTGCGGCTCGGGGACGCTCCCCATCGAAGCGGCGCTCATCGCCGCGGACATCGCGCCCGGACTGAAGCGGAGCTACTTTGGGTTTCTCAATTGGCTTGGCCACGACGCCCAAATGTGGCATCGCGTATTGGCGGAGGCGGAGGCCAGCGAGATTCGCGACGCGAAAAGAATCCCGCCAATCGTCGGCTTCGACGTCGACGGTCGCGCGGTGCGAATTGCCCTCGAGAACGTCGAACGGGCCGGCCTGCGAGGGCGAGTGCATATCGAGAAGCGCGAACTATCCGAGGCGCGGCCACTCGAACGCCGCCGCGCACCAAGCGGTGAAGGGCCGCTCGGAGTCCTCGTCAGCAACCCGCCCTATGGCGAGCGCATGGGCGAGGAGGATTCCCTCGGACCGCTGTACGAGACCATCGGCAATCTTCTCCGCCGCGAATTCACCGGCTGGACCGGGTACGTCTTCACGGGCAACCCGGAGCTGGCCAAGCGCATCGGGCTGCGCGCGGCCAAGCGGCACATCTTGTGGAACGGCGCCATCGAGTGCCGTCTGCTCGAATTTCCGATCTCGAAGGAGAAGGCTCGTACCACCGACGATCCCGGGCCGGCGTGGCGAAAACCTCGCCCACCCCGTCCGCCCGCCCCGGAAGCGCAGATGTTCGTCAACCGCCTGCAGAAGAACTGGCGCCACTTGCGCAAGTGGGCGAAGCGCGAAGGCGTGTCCTGCTACCGCATCTACGACGCTGATCTCCCGGAGTACGCGGTGGCCGTCGATCTGTACGAACAATCGGCGCACGTACAGGAGTATCAAGCTCCGAAGACCGTCGACGAGAAGAAGGCCGAAGAGCGTCTCGAGGACATCATGGCCCTGTTGCCCGAGGCGCTCGGCCTTCCGCGCAAAGACATCTTCTTGAAGGTGCGCCGTCGCCAACGGGGCCGGGAGCAGTACGAGAAGCAGGGCAGTGAGAGCGCGGTGCGCGAGGTCAGCGAAGGCGGCTATCGCTTCCTCATCAACCTGAGCGACTATCTCGACACCGGCCTCTTCCTCGACGACCGGCGCCTGCGGGCGATGATCGGCGAGGCGGCGCGCGATCGCGATTTTCTCAACCTCTTTTGCTACACCGCGACCGCCACCGTCTATGCCGCCAAGGGCGGAGCCACATCGACCACCAGCGTCGATCTCTCGAACACCTACCTCGACTGGGCACAGCAAAACTTTGCGCTCAACAACATCGCCGGGAACACACACCACCTTGTCCGCGCCAACTGCAGCGAGTGGCTTGCCGAGCCGCGCTCGCCCTATGGACTCATCTTCTTGGCCCCCCCGACGTTTTCCAACTCGACGCGCATGGACACCGTGTTCGACCTGCAGCAAGGCTACATTCATCTCGTGGAAAAGTGCGCCGATCTGCTCACCCCCGACGGGATTCTCTTCTTTTCCACCAATTTCCGACGCTTCAAGTTCAACCCGGCGGCGTTCCCGGGACTGCGCAGCGAGAACATCTCACGGAAGACGATTCCACAAGACTTCGCGCGTGATCCCCGCGTCCATCAAACGTGGAAGATCGTACGCCGCTGAGCGCTACTTTCTTGTCTTCTCGTAGGTTTCGATGATCTCGGCGCGGCCGACACCGTGGCCGCCCATCGCACCTTCGAGCGCGGCCATCGTGGCGATGAGCCCGATCCCAGCCTTCGCCGTGCCTCTCGACTCAGCGTCGAAATGATGCTCTGGTAAGGCGGTGCGCGACCACATTCCGAGCAGCGCTCCTCCGAACGTACATGCGAACACGATCATGCCGACAATAGTAGGATTCATGGTGTCGCCTCAGAACTCTCCGTCGCTGCCCAACTGATGGGCTCAGCCGCGGCGCTGCCGGAGCGATTCGTGGGCAGAGACATCGGCTGAAGCGCCCTGTTGAGCTTTAAAACTACCTTTTTTGCTTTATGAGCTGCTGCCAGAATGCCTGCTCTGTGACAATGAGCCGAGCAATGTAAGGGTCGTCTCGTTCGACGCGAAGGTGGATTTCTTGAAGACCTGGTAACCAACAGAAGAAATCAATGCCTGGCAGCCCAGTAACCGCCAGAATATGCTGAAGCTGACCGATGTAATAGCTTGGCACTTGTCGGCTGCTAACTGTCTTTCTGTGGACGCTTTCGCCACATTTGATTTCTACCACTGTGCTCCCATTGGCTGCCAAGCCGTCCACGCTGGCACGCTGCCACTTGTGCTTATTGCTTTGGAGGCAAGCGGGAGTAACGCGAACCTTGCTGATTGCCTCGTATCGCTTTCTGGCTTCCGGCTCAAGTGCGGTGCCTCTTGCCATTGCCGCGCTGCCCTCGAATTGCTCGGCTGTGCCGAGTTTTTCTGAAAGTAGATCAGCTGAGCTTTTCCACGGGTTTTCACCCATGATAGCTGGAGCATCCGATGCGCCAATGCCATTGCTGCGCCACTCAAGCCACTCAGTAGTTCCTTGTTGAAGATTGACAACAGTGTATGCGGTATTCACGTCTCTCCCTTTGATGCCCAATCGGGATAGGGGGGCCTCACGGCATCCCCCCTCCCACACCACCGGACATACGGATCACGGCAGTTCGGTTGATTACTTCGGCAAGACTGCATACCGGGCGTTCGGACTCCTCTATCCACCACGCACATCGCTCTTTCGATCAGCTACGTTTCCGCCGGCTTTCTGCATACTGGACACAGGGCTTACTGACCCTTTAAACCATTCGGGCCTTCGGGATATAAGGACAGACACTCTTTCTTGAAATCCTCTCTTGATCTTCCCCTCTGCAATACGTATCTTACTCGTCCAGTGTCCTGCGCACCTCCCAGATGAGCCCGTCTCTTCGCAGTGGCTGCTCTGTCGTCGTGCGCCTTCGAATCCCTGTCGTTCCGAAAGACTTCCTGGCGATCATTCCCTTGTTGCCTCACATGATGCGAGTGGTCGGGTGCAACGATTCAGGTACTCCGTGGCATGCGCGATCATGACCGTAAACACCACGAATCGTCACGATAAATAGTGTCTGTCCCAATACTGTTCGGCACATAATTTGCCGCTACTGAGCATGGAGTAATAAAACAGGTGTGATTTCTTCCTGACGGAATACCCCTTAAAAAAGTTTCATGAACCCCTTCATTTTTGCTGGACTCACGCGTTTTTTTATGTGATATTCCACGGCATGGAACAATCCATGACCGTAAATGTCCAGCAAATCCGACAGCTGCTTACTGCCACCCCCGACTGGCACCGCACCCGCCTCTCTTTGGAGATTTGCAGGTTGTGGAACTGGCAAAGTCCCACAGGGCAATACAAAGACATGGCCTGCCGCAGCCTCCTGCTGAAACTGGAGCGAGCTGGCTCTATTGTGTTGCCTCCCCGCCAGGGGAAACTTACTTTTACGTCCCGTCCTTCTTATCCATCTGTTCCATATCGAAAGGAAGGGATCAGCGACAGTCTCAAGGCATTGATTCCCCTTCGGATCACGGTTGTAAGCCTCAAATCGGAGGATTATGCGCTGTTCAACTGCCTCTTGTCACAATATCATTACCTGGGTTACCGTGGCGCTGTAGGGGAAAACATCAAATACCTGATTCGCGATGCTTCGCACCGCCCCCTGTCCTGTCTCCTGTTTGGCCATCCTACAGAAAGGCAATCTCACTGCCGCAACCTGCACCGATTGCCATGGCGCTCACGAGATCCGACGAGCTGCCGATCCCGCCTCTGGCGTCTTCAAGCAGAACGTCGCCGTCACCTGCAAGC
>NZ_NVQC01000003.1 GCF_003044035.1 Candidatus Methylomirabilis limnetica | reverse complement strand
ATGGACTGTCAGAGGGGCCAACGCAATTATCGCCCTACGTTGCTGTCAGATCAGTGGCCGGTGGGAGGAGTTTTGGGGAAATCGGGCAACGGGGTGAGAAGCTTACCCATAAATTTGTCTTACACCCGCTGAAGGCTAATCATTTGTCTTTTCCTGAGGGATACATTAGAGTAATGGCACGATGAACGGAGCGATTCAGCAGGGAAAGGCAGACCCGGCTTCCGTCCTGGTGTGCGACACAAGTACGATTCCTGCCCCCCAGACTGATTCGTGGCTTGGCAAGGGCGAATCCCTGGATGACCTTGGCATCTCTGGTCTGAAGGTCCTCCAGAGCCTTACGGGCTTCCGCCATTCGATGGATGCGCTGTTGCTGGCGCAGTGGGCCGTGCCGCGATCCACCGACCGGATCCTTGAGCTCGGCTGCGGAAACGGCGCCATCACCTTCCTGCTGGCTCATCGGCATCCACGTGTCCGCATCGTTGGACTTGAGGTCCAGCCTGCCCTAGCCGACCGGGCCAGGAGGGGAGCACGACTCAATGGGCTACAGGGCCGCATCGAGATCGTGGAGGGCGACCTCCGTCAGATTAAAGGGTTACTGCCAACGGCGGGTTTTGATATGGTTCTCTGCAACCCACCGTATCGAGAGCTCGGCAGAGGGCGGCTCAGCCCGGATCCAGAGATCCGACAGGCCAAGCATGAGCTGACCGCTACCCTTCAAGGGGCGGTTGCGGCCATCCGATATGTGCTCGCCCCCAAGGGGAGAGCGTGCCTGATCTACCATGCCTCGCGGCTCGTCGAGCTGCTGAGCGACCTCAGGGCTAATCGGTTAGAACCGAAAAAGTTACAACTGGTATATTCCTACCCTGGCGCCGAGGCGGAACTGAGCCTGGTCGAGGCGCGACGAGACGGACGGCCAGGGCTGCAGATCCTTACCCCTCTGTTCGTCTATCAATCACGGGGCGGCCCTTTGTCACCCAGCATGGAAGCCATCTATCGCAGTCTGGCCTTGTCTGACGTATGGAGTAGAGGAACGTGAGCCGACACACCATCGCCCTAGCACAGATTAACCCCGCTCTCGGCGATCTGGAGCGGAACCTGGCCCTACATGAAAAGACGGCTGAAGAGGCGATTCGCCGTGGCGCCAGCCTGCTGGTCTTTCCTGAGCTGAGCCTGACCGGATACTTCCTCAAGGACCTCGTTTCATCCGTGGCCCTTCCCATGACCAGTCCCATCCTCGGAAGGCTCAGAGATCTAAGCCAACGCATCGATCTCGTTGTTGGACTAGTTGAGGAGTCGTCAGAACACCTATTCTACAATGCCGCCATTTATCTCTCAATGGGTGAAATTCAGCACGTTCACCGCAAGGTCTACTTGCCCACGTACGGGATCTTCGATGAGCAACGGTATCTTGCGGAAGGCGGCCAGATCAGGACATTTCGCGCGAGGGTCGGTCGGTCTGCGATCCTGATCTGCGAGGACATGTGGCATCCCTCGGCGGCGTATGTTGCCTCCATCGATGGGATGGAGATCCTCATCTCTCCCTCTGCCAGTCCGGGTCGCGGGGGTCTGGAGGAGGGCAAATCTTTCGCGAACGCTAGGGCCTGGGAAACGATCAATCGGGCCTATGCCCAACTCTTTACCTGCTATGTCCTCTTCGCGAATCGGGTCGGTTACGAAGATGGGGCTTGCTTTTGGGGAGGCTCAGAGGTGATCACCCCCTCCGGCGAGCCGGTGGCCAAGGCAGAGTACCTCAGCGAGGAGATCCTGGTGGTCGAGATCGATCCCGCAGAGGTGCGCCGGGCCAGAACGGTAAATCCATTGCTTCGAGATGAGCGGTTGGATGTCACACTTCGAGAGCTCGAGCGGGTAAGAAGGGAGGGGGTCAGGTGATCGGTCTCTCTTTACACTGCGAATTCGTCCAACATATCCTGACTGGATTCATTGCCAACGAGGTCCGAAAGACCGGGTTCAGCCGTATCGTGGTTGGGCTTTCCGGCGGGGTGGATTCAGCACTGTCCGCCTATCTCGGGGCCAAGGCCCTCGGCGCCGAGAATGTCTGGGCCCTCATGATGCCGTACCGGACCAGCAGTCCGGAGAGCCGGGAGCACGCCGAACTGGTGGTGAAGCAACTGGGCATCCAATCTGACGTTATCGAGATTACGCCGATGGTGGACGCCTACTTCGAACGGTTCCCGGAATCCGATCACGTTCGCCGTGGCAACAAGATGGCCCGCGAGCGGATGACCATCCTTTTCGATCATTCGGCCAAGCTCAAGGCCCTGGTCCTGGGGACCAGCAACAAGACGGAGCTGTTGTTGGGATACGGCACGCTGTATGGAGACATGGCCAGCGCCATCAATCCCCTGGGTGACCTGTATAAGACCCAGATCCGGCACTTGGCGCGCCACATGGGTATCCCGGAGGTCATCGTCCGAAAGGCGCCCAGCGGCGACCTCTGGGTTGGGCAGACCGACGAGGCGGAACTTGGCTTTACCTACGAGGAGGTTGATCGGATCCTCTATCTCATGGTGGATCGCCGTTGCGAAATCTCTGAGCTCATTGCCGCTGGCTTTGAGGAGCGATTCGTCAGAGCCGTTCTCACTAAGGTCCAGGCCTCTCAGTACAAGCGGCGCCTGCCTCTCATCGCCAAAATCTCTGCCCGCACCATCGACCGCGACTTCCGCTACCCCCGCGACTGGGGCAAGTAACGCCGTCGTCTGGTCGCCACGCCTAAGGCTTCCGCAGACATTTCGGAACGAATCCAGACCTCACGCGAAACTACCTGCGCGAAAAGCGATACCCCCCAGCACAGCATTTCTGCTGTACTGGGGGGTATCGAAGTGCAGTGTGACTTACCTACCTAGATCCTCAGACTAGAAGGCCTCATCAGAAGCAGCCCAAGATTCCCGCTCCTTCGCCTTCTCCTTATCGTAGATTGTCCACTCGCCTTCCTCAACTGTGGCGGCCTCGCGGACCATCCGGGTTCCCCTGGACAGAATGAACCAGGCTAGCGGCAATACGCCTCCAAAGAGGAAGATCGCTCCACCGATCGTGCGCAGCCACGTCAAAGTAACCCACACGCTATCCGTTACGTGTGACTGCGCTCGTGCGGCCCAGAGGCCTTCCTTGAAGACGGTCGCTACCTGGTACAGACCGATCGGGAACAGATCCAATCCTATCATCAGGCTCAAGCCGATCTGCAGCGACCAAAATATGGTTTTGATCAGCTTCTCATTCCAGGCAGAGCGCTGGAACAGATGCTGGCAGGCAAACAGCATACCGGCAATCGCGATGTTGCCTTTGACGCCGAACATGGCGGCATGCGCATGACTACCAGTGAGGTAGGTACCATGCTCATAGTAGTTGACGATGGGCAGGTTGATCATCGAGCCCATGATGCCCGCGCCGAAGATATTCCAGAAGTTGACAGCGAGGATGAACGTCCAGACGCCGTCCATCACGAAGCGCTGCTTGCCCTCGGCAACGGCCTCATGGGCCTTGATCCGCTCCGTCCGCATCTTCCAGGCATCCAGGGTGATCAAGAGCAGAGGCAACACCTGCATGGTGGAGAAGACGCTGCCCAGTGCAATGATCCCTGTTGGCTTGGCGATCCAGTAGAAGTTGTGAGAGATGCCGATCAGGGCGGTGACGAGGAACATCATGACCGCCAGGAAGATCACCCGCTCGGCCATGGCCCGGTTCACCAGACCCATCTGCACCAGCATGTACCCAATGATACAGGTGGTGAACACTTCGAAGGTCACCTCAACCCACATATGGATGTTCATCCACCGCCAGTAGTCCGCAATGGCGAAGTTCTGCGTCGGGGTCATGAACAACCCGAAGAACAGGAACAGCACCATCATGCCGCTGCCATAGAACAGCCAGGCCGGCACGGACCACATATTCTGGCTCGTGAGCCACGGCCTCACGGCGCGGAAGATGATGAAGACCCAGAGACAGAACGAGGACAGCATAAGAATATGCCAGAATCGCCCGAGCTCCAGGAACTCCCAACCCTGGCTCCCGAACCAGTAGGCCATCTCGTCGTTAGCAAACCACCCCGTATGTCCGAAATAGATGCCAAACAGCGCGCCTGCGCCCACGATGACACATAGCGTAAAGAGCAGGTTGATCAGGAACCGCTGTCCGTTCGGGACCTTCGAAATCCTGGGCAGGAAGAAGAGGGTGTAGCCGACCCAGGCCATAAAGAACCAGTAGATCTGGACGATAAGATGCCAGCCTCGAGTAACGGTGAAGGGGATAGTAAACCCCAATACCGATGTCGCCAGGAAGCTACCCGGTCCCCCACCGACGAAATCCTCTGCGCTCAGGATACCTGCCAGGATCTGGACCAGGAATAGGATCACGGCAAAGGCAAAGAACTTATACGTAGCACGCTGGGTGGGACGAACATAGGCGTCACCCTTGTTTTCAAGGTCAACCGTGGTCAGCGACCAATCCCGCCCATTGAACGGCTCGCCAGGCAGGGTCTTCATTTCCCCGTAGATGTATAGGACCAACATGGTACCCGCGAACAGCACGAAGATCGAGATAAAGCTCCAGAGATACGTCGGGAACGTCGGGTAGTTGTTGACGGACTGATCGGGTGGCCAGTTGTGTGTATAACTATAGTCCTCACCCGGTCGATTCGCCCCGGAAACCCAGCCCCCCCAGAAGAAGAACGACGCTAGTGCCTTGAGGTCTGCTGGGTTGCTGATATGATTTTCGATCCTTCCCTTCATAAACGCTTCTTCATAGGTGGCATCCGTAAACGTCCGCGTATAATGGGTGATCAACTCCTGGTACGCAAAAATCTGGGCATCGTTAAGGGCAATAACGCCGGCTTTCTCGTCGTAGAGATTCGTATGAATCTCCCGCTTGACCCGCGAATCGATCATACCCAGGTCGTCTTGGGTCAGAGGACGACTCTTTACGATCTCGGCCGAATAGTACTTTCTCATGGACACGGAAGTATGATGCAGAGCTTCGGCGGTGTAATCCGGCCCGCGCTCCCCTCCGTCTCCCCAGAAGGAGCCATACGTCATCAGGCCCTTCAGGAAAAACACTTGCTTCCCACGCTGGATTTCCCACTCTGGAATCACCACCGTTCCACTATTGGATACCGCCACAAAATTTACCAACGGGGGAGCGCTCGCGTAGGTCCAGACGCCGAGAGCGATGAGGCCGACGACGCTGATCAGGCCGACGATCAAAGCATGAAGCCACCAATATTTCTTAATTAATAGGGCTTGCGCGAAGGTCCTGTAGACCTTCGCCTTGCTGACAGGTGTACTAGGATGAGGACTCATCTTACACCCCTCCATGGCCCTCCCTATAACTTAGGTGGCCACTCTCAATGTTATTGCGATCCCGCGTCTGTTGTTGCCCCGGCCGTCGGGGGCGCCCGGGCTTCGCGATCAGCCTGCAGGGCGCAAGCTCGACGGCACACGCCTGGTCGGCCAGCCGGTGACCCGACGCCCTGCTTGCTCTTCGTGTCGACCCCTACCGTGAAGTTCATGGTGAAGACCTCCTCAATAATCACCCCAACACCTCTCAATGGCAATTTATGACCCTCAGTACAGCCTGTAAATGAGGTGATTGACATAATTTACGATGCAAATGCATCACTCTCTCGGATTCTGGTCAGTGAACGGCCTCAGCGCCCGCTTGCTGAGTGAGCCCCTCGATGTCACACAAGGGTCAAAGGTCTACCAGTAGAGGAGTAGCCGTGCATCCACTCTGGTAACCTATAAACACCCCGAAATGAGCCGCTATCGCTGAGCGAGAGCAGAGAGTCGGCGTTATGCTTTGAGGCAGTAGAAGCCTGGCCCCTAGTGTCAAGCGTCAGATGGATCCCAAGAACAGCGCTAGACCTAGCAACCACGCGATTCCTTGCGTCATTGCGAGTACCCGCAGGGTGCGCGGCAATCTCAGTACAACAATGCGAGATTGCTTCACTTCATTCGCAATGACAATTTTCTATCGCTGTTCTTGGGTGGGTGGAGCTGGAGGGGAGTGTAGCCCGGGTGGGCGGAATGTGGGAGTGGAGGCGGAGACTGGAAGGGGTAAAAACGGTCGCGTTGGTGGTCTGTCCAGCGCCTTTCGGAACGAAGCCATCACCTCGCACGCGCAACTACCTGCCAGAAAAGCGATACCCCCCAGCACAGCATTTCTGCTGTACTGGGGGGTATCGAAGTGCAGTGTGACTTACCTACCTAGATCCTCAGACTAGAAAGCTTCGTCAGAAGCGGCCCAAGCTTCCCGCTCCTTCGCCTTCTCCTTATCGTAGATTGTCCACTCGCCTTCCTCAACTGTGGCGGCCTCGCGGACCATCCGGGTCCCCCTGGACAGAATGAACCACGTAAGCGGCAAGACGCCTCCGAAGAGGAATACCGCCCCACCGATCGCGCGCAGCAAGGTCAGGGTGTGCCACACTTCATTCGTAATGAACGACTGCTGCCGACCATACCAGAAGCCGTGCTGGATGATGGCCGCAACCTGATACAGACCGACTGGGAACATATCCATCATCATCATCATTACCAAGCCGATCTGCAGCGACCAGAACACGGTCTTGATCAGCTTCTCATTCCAGGCAGAGCGCTGGAACAGGTGCTGGCAGGCAAACAGCATACCGCCAATTGCGATGTTGCCTTTGACGCCGAACATGGCGCCATGGGCATGGTTGCTGGTGACGTAGGTGCCATGCTCATAGTAGTTGATGATGGGCAGGTTGATCATTGAGCCCATCACGCCTGCGCCGAAGATGTTCCAGAAGTTGACGGCAAGGATGAACGTCCAAACGCCGTCCATCACGAAGCGCTGCTTGCCCTCGGCAACAGCCTCATGGGCCTTGACCCGCTCCGTCCGCATCTTCCAGGCATCCAGGGTGATCAAGAGCAGAGGCAACACCTGCATGGTGGAGAAGACGCTGCCCAGTGCAATGATCCCTGTTGGCTTGGCGATCCAGTAGAAGTTGTGAGAGATACCGATCAGGGCGGTGACGAGGAACATCATGACCGCCAGGAAGATCACCCGCTCGGCCATGGCCCGGTTCACCAGACCCATCTGCACCAGCATGTACCCAACGATACAGGTGGTGAAGACTTCGAAGGTTACCTCAACCCACATGTGGATGTTCATCCACCGCCAATAGTCGGAGATGGCGAAGTTCTGCTGAGGGGTCATAAACATCCCGAAGAACAGGAACAGCACCATGATCGCGCTGCCGTAGAACAGCCAAGCCGGTACGGACCACATATTCTGGCTCGTGAGCCACGGCTTCACGGCGCGGAAGATGATGAAGACCCAGAGACAGAACGAGATCAGCATGAGAACATGCCAGAATCGCCCGAGCTCCAGGAACTCCCAACCCTGACTCCCGAACCAGTAGGCCATCTCGTCATTGGCAAAAAAGCCCGTATGTCCGAGATAGATACCAAACAGAGCGCCTGCCCCGACGATAACACACAGGGTAAAGAGCAGGTTGATCAGGAACCTCTGTCCGTTCGGGACCTTCGAAATCCTGGGCAGGAAGAAGATGGTGTAGCCAACCCAGGCCATAAAGAACCAGTAGATCTGGACGATAAGATGCCAGCCTCTGGCAACGCTAAAGGGGATGGTGAGCCCAACCATGCCCAACATCGCATCAACCGGCCCACCACCAATGAAATCTTCTGCGCTGATGATACCTGCCAGGATCTGGACCAGGAACAGGATCACGGCAAAAGCAAAGAACTTATACGTCGCACGCTGGGTGGGACGAACATAGGCGTCGCCCTTGTTTTCAAGGTCAACCGTGGTCAGCGACCAATCCCGCCCATTGAACGGCTCGCCTGGCAGGGTCTTCATTTCCCCGTAAACGTACAGGACGAGCATGGTGCCAAGGAACAGCACGAAGATCGAAAGGAAGCTCCAGATATACGTCGCGTACGTCGGGAAGTTACCCACCGCTGGATCGTATGGCCAGTTGTGGGTGTAGCTGTAGACCTCACCCGGTCGATTCGCCCCGGAAACCCAGCCGCCCCAGAAGAAGAAGCCCGTCAAGGCCTTGATGTCTGCTGGGTTTTTGATGTAGCTCTCAATTCTGCCATTCTGGAATGCTTCTACGTAGGTTCGATCCGTAAACATCCGGGTGTAGTGAGTGTTCAACTCATGATACGCAAAAATCTGGGCATCGTTAAGACGAATGACGCCAGCCGCCGAGTCATACAGGTTCGTATGGATCTCTCGTGCCACCCTCGTCTTGATCATGTCCTCGTCGTCTTGGGTCACAGCCCGTGTCTTCGCGATCTCATTTCTATAGTGCGTGCCCATAGAGAGGGACGTGCGGTGGAGGGCCTCAGCGGTGAAATCAGGTCCGCGCTCGGCTCCGTCCCCCCAGAAGGAGCCATACGTCATCAGGCCCTTCAGGAAAAACACTTGCTTCCCACGATTCATTTCCCACTCCGGGATTACAACCTCCCCAGTAGTGGACGACACAAAATTCACCAGCGGGGGAGCGCCCGCGTAGGTCCAGACGCCGAGAGCAATGAGACCGATGACGCTGATTGCCGTAACGATCAAAGCATGAAGCCACCAATACTTCTTAATTAATAGGGCCTGTGCGAAGGTCCTGTGCATCTTCGCCTTGCTGACAGCTTCGTTAGGATTAGGACTCATGTTTCCTCCTGTGGCTCTCCCTATAACGTAGGTGGCCACTCTCCTGTTGTCGTTGCGATCCATCCAGTCGGTGCCCCGTTGCGCTACTTATTCTCTGCTTGCCGACTCACCTCCCTTCGTTATCGTAAGGTTCATGGGGAAGATCGCCTCTGTGGCGATGCTGCGACCCCCGGTAGCCCGTGTAACGCCTGTAATCAAATCAACTTGCGACGCTTAAGTTCCGATCCCACAATACCTTAATATACTAGCCCTATGGGACTTGTAAATAATGCAATTGACTCAATATTGCGATGCATATTCATCACGCTAAACGATTCTACCTCCCCCGAGGCTACAGCTCCAACGGTCAACCCAGTCGATCACGCCAATACAATCTCGTATATACGCTTTTCCAGTTGGACCCATAAATCATGCAATTAACTCAATCTTGTGATGCATATTCATCACACTAAACGATTTTACCTTCCCCGGGTCCGCAGCTTCAGCGGTTGACTTAATCAATTTGATCACGGCTATCACGCTGCCTTGGGGGGTTCCTTCGTGGCTCCCGGCGCCGGTCCAGCCTTTTCGCGAGTCGTGGGCTCTCGCCGCGTAATCTCATTCACGTAGGCCACGACCTCCAGCCGAGAATGAACCTTGAGCTTGCTGAAGATGTTCTGGATGTGGTTTCTCACCGTAGTTTTACTGATGAAAAGCTGCTCCGCGATGGCCGCCGTGGTTGCGCCAGTCCGCATCAGGGTGACGACCTGCAGTTCCCGCCGAGTCAGTTCAACGATGGGGGGCAGAACATCCTCGCTCGTCGCGAGTTGAGTCTGAGCCAGTTGTTGGCGAACGAGAACCTCAAGCTGGTGTGCCGCAGTGACATCACGGAAGAGGTGGGCGACCGTCGGAGGCTGGTTGTCGTCACAGGGAAGGGCAACACAGCTCACATCGATCCACAGCGGTTTGCCCGTCCTCGTCCGAGTAGCCATCTCAAAATGCTGGATCAGGTCTCCGCGGTTCAACGACATCTTGAGGGGGCAAGGCCACTGACAGAGCTGATTACCGTTAGCGTCACGGCCGTTGAAGAATTCGCGGCACTCCTGCCCGACGACTTGTTGCGCGGAAGCTTCCAGGATGGTTTCAGCGGCCCGGTTGCAGAACAGAATCTCACCCGACGGTGAACTGATAAATACCCCATCGGCCGTCTCCTCGAAAAGCCTGAAGGCAGCCCTCAGTGATTCCGCAGGCTGTGTGCCTCCTGGCTCGTCTTGCGAGGCTTTTTTATCAACGACAGACCGATGCTCGCCTTCCTCGTCGACACGGGGGGTGACCGCATCACCTGCACGAACTCCGGTCTCCTGCCGACGATCCGTCCGCCGGGTCCGCGCCAACCGTTTCGATCCGGTGCCTGGGTGCGCCATGACGCAAATGTACAGTCATCAGTAATACCTGTCAAGCTGAAAAAGGGTACGAACAATAGAGGACCAATCCGCGCCCTCAGTCCTCGACCCGAACCCGGCCCCGCCGCGATAAGTGCCTGTACAAGCTCCACGGCCTTACAGGGGCGGCGGTACTCCCGGTCCCGCCCAGTATCAGCGTGCGGTTAGTTACGCTCACCGCGGAGTTCCCTCACGCGTCATCCGTTATCCCTGGCTTGCACCGTGCGTGCTGCCGCACTGATCTCGATAGTGGATCTGCTTAGTCCGGATCGCATGCGCCACGGCCGCCACATCGCGACACTCGGCCTGCACCTCCTCCGCCGGTAACCGGCGCTGATACAGGAGTCGGATGGCGCCCTCTGGCGTCTAAAATGAACCCCCTGTGGACTCAATGGTCTGAAGCATCTCGTCTCTTCGCGTTCATCCGCATGCGGCCATCCCGTAAGTGGGCGTGCCGCCCTGCGCGCACACTGCCATTACCGCCGATCGTCTTCAACCGAAACGTGCCATCCATGCGGCTGAAGAAAATCCTTGACAGAGGGCTCAAGCTGAGCGATATTGTCGCCGCTACGCAGCGGGAGTTACTTACCATCCGACAGCTCCCGCTGGAGGGCCTGTAGCTCACGTTTACTCGGCGTGGGATGGCGTGTTCAGGGCGGGGTCAGCGCAGCGCCCCGCACCGGTAAAGCGCTCCGAATTTGGGAGTGCGGTGATTAACCTTAAAACGCAGAGGGGGAGTCATGGATCAAAGAAAGTGGTGGGTCCGCGGTGTCGTCCTGGGCAGTGCCTTACTGCTCGCCCCGGTGGGGGCGTGGGCCGACAAGCTCACGGAGCTCGAGCAGGCATTTGAGACACAGCAGAAGTCGCTACAGCAGTTGCAGCAGGAGATGCACCGTCTACGGCAAGACCGGACCGCGCAACAGGACGAGATGAGCAGGCGCGTAATGGAGGTGGAGCAGAAGGCCCAGGCGGCCGCGGCCTCGTCACTGCTCACCGGGTATGAGCCCGGGAAGGGGTTCTTCCTGAAGTCAGCCGACGACCAGTTCCGACTGAACCTGAGCGGGTATGTCCAGAACTGGATGCAGGTTGAAGGGTCAAAAGAGGATGAACATTTCCCCGCTGGATCAGTGGCATCAGGAAATGCACGGCACGACGCGAGTACCTTTAAGATGCGCCGTGCCCGGATCATCTTGAGCGGCACGATCTACAAGGACTTCGGCTTCCACATCGAGCCGGAGCTCGTGAGCGGCGGACAGGGCACGCGGCTCGAAGCAGCCTTCGCCACCTACACGTATGCCCCGTGGGCCAAGGTGAAGGTCGGTCAGTTCAGGGACATGTACAGCCTCGAGATGGCAACGGCCTCTCAAGACCTGGACTTCGCCGAGCGGGCGGTCGTCGTCAGGGCGCTTGCCCCGGACCTGCAGATGGGTCTCATGGTCTCGGGCAATCTGAAACTCGCCAACGTACTACCCGTCTACTATGGATTGGGAATCTTTAATGGCTGCGGCCGGGTCGATCAGTGCGCCACCGACAACGACGGCGACAAGGAGTACACCGGTCGATTTGCCTTTTCACCCCCGATGCCCATCGGGAATCTCACCATCGGCCTGAATGCCGATCACCGTAACTTCGACATCGTGAGAGGTAATGGCGCTCGCGACCTGGTGACGTCGCCCGTAGGTGGCGCCTCGACGGCTCACCGGTTTAATCCGATTGGTCCAACCGGCGTCACGCTAGCCGGTAACGGTAACGGCCTCCAGAACGGCTTCCTGATCAACGGGGACCGGAACACTGGCGGCGTCGACTTCGTGTTCGACTGGTACCCGTTTATTCTCAAGGGTGAGTACCATTACGCCTCCCAGAGACGTAATGGCTTGGGTGTTGGCGGCTCGGATCTAGACGACCTCACCATGCAGGGTACGTATGGGACGATCGGCTACTGGATCTTCGGCAATAAGCGCAATGGCCTGCTGGCCAACACGCGCTACGAGTTCCTGCGCGTCGACGACAGTGAGGGCACCTTTAATTCTGCCACGACTGGCGCGGCCACCGAGCAGACACTGGAGATGCAGTCTGGCACCCTCGGTCTGACTTGGTATGTCAACCCCAGCGTCTGGGTGCGGGGTAACTACATTGTGACCGACCTCAGCCCCAACCGGAATCAAGTCGGAATGAGCAATAGCCACGGCAGCAACGTTGCTCAGCAAGGGATCGCTGAGTTGATGGTTAAGTTCTAAATTGATGGCAGGCTTCAGCCGGAGCTCACCAGATGCTACAACTGACAGACACTGCGAAGATGGCGCAGGGCTATTCGCGAAAGCGGGGTCTGTCGCTTCTGCTACGAACCCTACATCTGGTGGGCTTCGGCATCCTGCTGGGGGGGCATACGTTCGCGATCGACGCAGACCGTTTGCTGCCGGCCCTGTACATGACGATCGCGAGCGGTATTGGTCTGATGGTGCTGGAGATCTCTACTATCGGACTGCACTGGCTCTTCATGGGCAAAGGTGCAGCGGTACTCATCAAACTGCTGGTTCTCCTGGCTGTTCCTTATGCCTGGGATTATCGCCTGCCCCTTCTTTTGCTGGTCGTGGCGATCGCCTCGGTGAGTTCGCACATGCCTGGGAGGTACCGCCACTACTCAATCCTCCAAGGCCGGATTATCCAGTTCGGGGAGGCTCTACGAGTAATCCCGTCGAGCGACAACGCCAGCCACACGAACCTCACCGTCCATAGTCGAATAAGGGAGGGTAGCCAATCATGAAGTTCCTCACATTAGCCAAGGTAAGACCAGGGGCTTGGTCCAAGCTGGAAAACGATCTTCCTGCCGCCTGTTACGAGGGGATGAAGTCCGCTTATGTCACCTATGGCCAATATGATCTGGTTTTCGAATGGGAAGCCAAGGATATAGATGCAGCAAACAAAATCATGAAGCATATGGCTGGATCAGACCTATTCACATCTGAAACCTTAGTAGTCGCCTCTACTCTGAAAGAATTCGGCAAGCTACAGTAAGCCATTGATCGACCTTTAGGGCCATAGCGAATAGAGGTCGTCCAGCTCTCCATATTTTCACGCCGCTTCGTGCCCACCATCACCCCCTTCCTCGCAATCCCTGACGTCGGCACGAAAGTCTCCTCTCTCGGTCATCACTGGAGTTCGAAGGAAGCGCTGACAATCCGACCGATCAGGCGTACCGTCACAGGCGCAGGCTCGCTGCGCCGTTGCGAGCTGCAGAGACACAGTCCCTTTGAGATCCCGCGCTCCTCCGGCTTACCCCCCCAGATCAGCTTGCGTCGCCCCATTCGCTGCGCCCCCTCCCATGACCCCAGACCATTCGACTCTACAAACCATAGACCCAGGAACAGCGATAGACTTCGCAACCGCTCGATTCTTCCCGTCATTGCGAGTACCCGTAGGGTGCGTGGCAATCTCAGTGCAATAAGGCGAGATTGCTTCACTTCGTTCGCAATGACAATTTTTCTATCACTGTTCTTGGGCACAGAAGTTGGGCTTGACAAACTCATATGCTTGATTTAACCTAAACGTGGTTCCTGTAAGACTCGGCGAAGCTAGTTGCGCAGGGTAGTAATTCGCCATAAACGTGGCTATGTCGACAAGAAGGCAACGATTGGTTGATGCGTGCAGTGAGAGTCGGATGATAGACCTTGGCCATAAGATGTTTCATGTGTCCGGCATAACGTCCCGGATGCTTGACGCCCGGCTTTGGTATGTCGGGATAACACGAAGGAGGTTATTGCCGTGAACAAGCGTTACGTATGGGCTGCGAGCGTGTTCGCCTTGTTCCTTGTGGTCGCCGTGATCCTGATTCCGATCTTCTCGAGTTCCAAAAAAGCCTCCACCCAGGTCATCTTCAGCGACCTCATGAACTTGGTGGAAGAAGGACAGATCGCCGGGACGGTGATCTTCGATGAAAGTAATCACACTATCTACTTCCATGTCACTGAGGGGCAGCACCTTCGGACGATCTACAGTAAGGAGGCGACGGGAGACCTGCAAGAGCTATTGAAAAAGAAGGGGATTCGCTTCGCGATCGAGGCGCAAGCCGGCGGCTCCATCTGGCTTGGCCTTCTGTTCAACTTCTTGCCGTTCCTCGTGATTATCGGCCTGTTCGTGATGATGAGCCGTCGGGCCTCGCAGATGGGGGGGGGCGGCGGCGGCCCAATGTCGTTCGGTAAATCCAAGGCGAAACTGCACGACGCGACTAAGCCCAATGTTACCTTCGCAGACGTGGCCGGAGAGGAAGAGCCGAAGGAGGAGCTGTTGGAGGTCATTGAGTTCTTGAAGCACCCCCAAAAGTTTCAGGCGCTGCACGCGAAGATCCCCAGGGGGCTATTGCTTGTGGGGCCACCAGGCTGCGGGAAGACGCTTCTTGCTAAGGCGGTTGCCGGGGAGGCCAGCGTTCCGTTCTTCTCGCTCTCGGGATCTGAGTTCGTGGAGGTCTTTGTGGGGGTGGGCGCCAGCCGCGTCCGCGATCTGTTCGAGCAAGCCAAGAAGAACGTCCCTTGCCTGGTCTTCATCGACGAGATCGACGCGGTGGGCCGCCACCGTGGGGCGGGCCTCGGCGGCGGAAACGATGAGCGCGAGCAGACCTTGAACCAACTGCTGGTCGCGATGGACGGCTTCGAGAACAATATCGGGATTATCGTGATTGCCGCCACTAACCGGCCAGACATCCTCGATCCTGCCCTGTTGCGCCCTGGGCGTTTTGACCGGCGGATCATCGTGGATAACCCCGACAGCAAGGGTCGCAAGGCTATCTTGCAGGTACACATGCGCGAAATACCAATGGCACCTGACGTCAACGTCGACACGCTCGCCAAGCAGACCCCGGGCTTCTCTGGGGCAGATCTTGCCGCCGTGGTAAACGAGGGCGCGCTCCTTGCCGCCAGGCACAACAAGACTCAAGTCAGTATGTCCGACTTTGACGAGGCAGTCGAGCGCGTAATTGCGGGACCCTTGCGACGCAGTCGTGCCCTGAAACCAAAGGAGCGTGAGATGGTGGCCTACCATGAGGCCGGGCACGCCATCCTGCGCAAGCTCATCCCGAATGCTGATCCGCCCCACAAGGTGACGATCGTCTCGCGCGGGATGGCACTCGGCTATGTGATGGGGGCCCCGCCGGAGGACCGCTACACTCGTACGCGATCAGAACTACTGGCGGAAATCAGCGTTGGCATGGGTGGCCGCGCCGCTGAGTCTTTGATTTTCGGCGAGGTTACCACCGGAGCCTCAAATGACTTTGAGCAGGCAACTGGCATGGCTCGCCGAATGGTGACTAATTTCGGCATGTCGGAAAAGCTCGGTCTCGTCACGCTGGGTAGGTCGGGTGGGCCCGTCTTTCTTGGTCGAGATATGATCGACAGCCGAAACTATAGTGAAGAGATCGCCTACCAGATCGACCAGGAGGTTCGCCGCATCACCGATGAGTGCTACACGGTAGCTTATCAGATGATCGAGGCTAATCGCGAGAAGCTGCAGCGCGTGGCAAAAGCCCTGCTAGATCGCGAAACCCTATTTGCGGAGGAACTGGACGACGTCATGGCGGGGAAGGTTGTGGCGCTGGACGCATCACGACCTACCAGCGCTGAGGCAGGCACCGAAGCTGCTGCGCCAGGAGGCTCCCCTTCGGCACCGGTACCACCTACCACCACCGGTCTGGCGGGAGGTATCGCCTAGCTCGCAGCCTGTTATATTTTTTGCTGCCGGCCCCCCCAATAGCTCCCACGCTACTGCAACTAGGCGCATGACACTTGGGGGGCAAGGAAGAGATGGTGGGAGCTGTAAACAGGTGAGTTTGCGGTGGCTCAGCACAAGGCTGGACCTATAAGTCGACGGCAGGTCCGTGCGGATGTTCTCCAGTGGACGGATTGGACAATGGCCTTAACGATGTTTCTCCCCAAGCGCACTATTCAGGCACAACGGATACGGAAAAAGTTAAGACATGTAAGAGAGACAAAGTATGTGCGTCTGACGAATGCGGAAAGGCCTGGGGCGCTATTAAAGGAAACTGCCCTTAAAGATTCTCCGCAGTTAGTTGTATGTGCGCTGGCGCTTATAGCTAACAATTGACCCTCTCACGAGTGTCCATCCCATCGTGAGAGGGTCAATTTTTTCCCAGACGCTCTTATGTGGTCCGTTTAGGCCGCTTTATTCTTTCGCCTTACATAGAGCACAGTACCGATACCAATACCTGCTATGGTCATCACCAGAATAGCCGGATTGCTCATCATGGACGAAGAACCACCAACAGACCTGGCTGTCTTCAGTCCGACTGTAAAGGGGAAGCTAAAGTTAGAATCGTAGGCATGATACGCCTCTTCCTCTCCAGCGGTTCCGTGCTTCTGATTTGCCGCCCCAGTCCCATCGTGACTATGGCTTACCGCGTCGTCAGCACCCACGAGTGGGGATCCGTCTGCATGGTGCTCCTGAAGCTCGACGATAGCCCGATATTTCCCGGCCTTAGTAAACTCCGCCTCCGCTCTCACCACGCCAGTGGGGTAGACTTGCTGCGGGATCTCCAGGACTGTTCCGGACTCGCCGTCATTCGTCACCTCAACGACCCGGACAGCCATCGGAATCGTTCGAAGAGTATCGCTAATGAGATCAAAGGTCAGTGTCGTCTTTCCCGTACTTGGGATATCTCGGCAGTAGGACCGAAACTCCTCTTTTAGCGCATCAACGTACCGCTTCAGATCCGCATCCTTGAGCCGAGCAAGCTGAGATGCCGGCCCTGCAGACACATGCTGATAGGCGCTGAAGTGGACAAGCTGATGTCCCTTTTCTACCGAGCAAAGATCACCCTCTGTAATTCCACCAGCGCCACCACCACCGTGAGCCCATGCCTGCGATACCCCGGATGCCACCAACAACACTGCCAGCCCAATCGAAGCCAACTCCCTCATTCCCCTATCCTACTTCCTTCTACTTGCCTTCTTATTAAAGCTCCCCACCACCTGCTGAGGTGGCGTCGCTTGAAAAGGGTGAGGGTCCCACCCGTTGAAATCCCGAATCTGGAATCTCAAAGGATGGGACCCTCACGCACCCGCTTAAGCCTGGTTCACCAACGTCATAATGACAATGAGCAGCATTACCAGCAGAGCTATGTTCATCCCGGCTGCTTCCATGATTTCGTGTCTCCTTCCCGTTATTTGTACTGCGTAGTTGGTCGCCATTTGCCGCCGCCTGTCATGGCAGTGGCACCGCCCTCAAAGGACGGGATCACAGGACCGCCGACCTCGACAATTTGCCGGTTCTTGTCTGCATCAAAGAACTCAAGGAGTCCGCCGTACCGGCTATCTGAGTCATAGATCAACTCGGCCAACCTCTGGTACTCCCATTCCGCGTCAGTAGCATCAATCGTTAGCTGTACTGTCTGGCCAGGAGCGATGGGGCCGTTAGGCTCCACCTTGACCTTGAGCCGCGAGTCTGGGAACATGCTGGGCTCCCTGAACTGCAGGTTGGCCGTGATGAATCCCCCCAACTGCTGAGGCCTGTTCGAACCGTTCTTGATCTCTACCAGCATCCCAAGAGAACGCCCAGGCACTGTATAGATCGCGGTTATCGGCCTAGCCTTTATGGTGGCATGGGCGTACGGCGTAAACGCCGTGGTGGGCGCTAGTTCAGGAGTATCCATCCTACCGGCCTGCAGCGGAATCGTGATGGGATAGGCGCTGTTGGTCGTGACGTAGCCAATGGACACGATGAGGACTGTCGCGACCATGAGAACGACCGCCACCGTTTTATCGCCTGAGCTCACAAGCTGCTCCTCAGGCACAACCCCAACCTGGAAGACACGCCGCAAAAATGGTCTCTTTATCCAATACAACAGCCAGAACAGACCTATGACGACCCAAAAACCCCACCAGCCGATGATCCTTCCCAGCCCGTGGTTTTCCATGTTCACTGTCGAGCCATCGATGGTCGCGACGTTATTTTGAAAGCCAGTCCAATCGCCATCGACAGTGACAAATTGGCCTCCACCGACCAGGGGCCCTCCACCCGCAATATTTACCATCGGGTGAACATGATAAGTCCCGGTGACCCGCCCCATAAGGACCATTCTATAATCATAGTCTCCGCCAAGAATCGTACTGGTAGCGTTGATGACGGGCATGCCATTCATCCACGCCTCTTTCTTAAGCATTGATGGCCCTGGTACCGAGAAGTGGAGAAAGATCGACTCTGGGGTATTGACGGCCTGCGGCCATTCACTGAACGTATGGAATTTCCCCGTCAGATCCATCGTCTCGCCGGGCTTCACCTTCGATTTCGACCACTCAGTATCGTAAAACGTTATCGTGCGCATCCGCAGAAACGGCTCCTGCGACCGCTCGCCATGGGCCCATACCGTTCCCGCGGACACGGCGATCGCTCCAAGCACGATCGCCGACAACGCCGCTCGTCCGATCCTCATTGTTATCCTCCCAGGTTCGTGGGTAAGAGTCAATTCATTCGCATTGCAGCGCCACGTGGAGTCTTCTCTTGCCTTGCAGGCTTGCTTCGAGAACCCACCACGGGCCAGCATCAATAACAGCTACGTACGCGAGAGGAATACCGGCCTGCTGATCACCTTCCCCATCCAAACCCACCAGAGGTATACTATCCCGCTGATGAACCCAGCGAAGAAAGAGGAGACTGGCGTGACATCCCTTCCGAATGTCCGTAGCGTCCCACGCTCAATGATCCTGATGTATTCAGGCGTGGCAGACCTAACATACTCCATCCCCATCAGATCGGCAATCGACATGAGCGGCCCGCTTGGATGCTTCACTGCCAAGTGAAACGGGGCGAGCCAAGTCCAGTTCGCCGGATAGAATAACAGGGACCACCCCATACCGCCGAACAACGCCGTGAACATGTAGCTTCCTGTCATCATCAGCGTCACGTCCAGAAAGATCGCGCTGGGTATCATAAGACTCGGAGTGACAAAGTTAACCGGGAACCAGGCCCACATGTAGAAGTTAAAGACCCGATTCATCCATTGCCCGAAGTGAAGCGTCATCACGCAAAATGTGGCGCCGATCGGAAGACGCATCTTCTCCCACATGAAATATTGCGTTGCCGCGGGAAAGGTGATCAACAGGATCGGCGTCAACGTGACCCACCAACGCCGATCCTTCCAGTCCAGCCAAAAGTCCCAGTCGCCGACGGTCAGCATCTGGTGAATATGATACCCCGCGACCGTGCCCGTGAACGCAGCAATTATTACGATAATATCGAATTTCCGCTCCAGGCTCAGGGCTTGCTGTTGTGTCAAGAGCGCCATATAGCTCTTCCTCTCTCTCAAAGGGAGGGGGGCAAGAACGCCACCCCCCTCCACTATTTGGACTTGTGGACTTCGAGGATCCTCAACAAACGATCCTTACCGAGTTTCGTCACGCAGTAGACTTGTTACCGCTGCAGATCTTGATCAACTCAAAGACCCGCGGAGTAATTGTCAGCGCTATGCCATATACCCCAAAAAGGCACCAGCCGAGCGTGACAAAGCCCCAATGGAGCGGTGCCACAAACAACTCCTCCATGATCCAGAAGGTGTGGCCCCACTCGTTCAGCGCCACATTCACAAAGATCATCGCAGGACCGCCGACCGTCAGCATGAAGGGCAGGGAGTGCCCCTTGGAAAACATGGGGATACGGGTCCTGGCCCACATGTAGGAGTTAATCCCGATAATGATGTAGATCGGGTAGCTGAGATAGAACTCGATGATGTGGCTCGGCGTAAAGTCCGTATCGCGGATCACCGTCTGGTGCCACGTCCCGTCCTGCTCGGTAAAGAAGCTGGCACCCCAATAGACGGCCCAGGCGTACGTCGCGATCCACATTCCGAGACCCCAGAACCGCCTGAGTTCCTCCTCCGGCGTGATTCGATCCAGATTCCGGTCGCGGGTCTTCCAGATGTAGCCCAAGGTGAAGGTCAGTACCGCCGCCTCGATGATCAACTCACCGATG
The DNA here is from genome assembly GCF_003044035.1 of Candidatus Methylomirabilis limnetica. NCBI lineage: Bacteria > Methylomirabilota (SeqCode) > Methylomirabilia (SeqCode) > Methylomirabilales (SeqCode) > Methylomirabilaceae (SeqCode) > Methylomirabilis (SeqCode) > Candidatus Methylomirabilis limnetica. The sequence continues at coordinate 1,152 of NZ_NVQC01000003.1, read as the reverse complement.
AGCATGTTCCACCAATAGACCCGAAAGTCCTCAGAAAAGAAGTCGAGGCCTTTCGACCACGAGAAGTACTGCTGGTAGATCCGAATCATGACGTAGAAGATGCTGATAGGTATCATGCATTTCCACCAGGTACCCCAGCCGAACATCTTCTCTACTGACTCGGCACTTTTACCCGATACCGCTTCAGTCTTATACTGTGCCATTCGATTCTTCCTCCTTACGCTCTGATCAATTTATTAGATAACGTAGACCGTGCTGCCCTTGACATCACACATCTCCAGGCTTTCTGTTGGCGCCTATTCTCACCTCCTTTGTCGCCACTCACGCAACAGGGTTAAGATTCAGGGCGTTATTTCTCCAAGAAGATCGCTCTTTCAGAAACCTACCTCTAGGAGAATTCATCGTATATCGCCCTTGGAATATCTGTCAAGTCTTTCTTCACTCCCCGGACCCAGTTCAAACTACCACTGGTAACGCTGGTCTCCACTCAATTTCAATGGGCTATATACGCAAGGATGATGCCAAACGCAGTGACGTTCCGAATCCAGTTTACCTTCACCTGTGAAAACAAGGAGTTCAGATGATAATTTAGGGGATAGACGTCAGACCACAAATGGAAACATAGTTAATTTGAACTACTCCGCCCCACACTGCGACATCTGTCGCACAACAGGTGTCCTAGTCCGGAGCAATCAACATCTGTCGCTTCAGCCCAAACTGTTCCAGCTTCCGGTACAACGTGCTCCGGGAAATACCGAGTTGATGTGCCGCCTGGGACAGGTTCCCCGCACACTGCTGGACGATCTGGCGGATGAGCTGGCGTTCGGCCTGGGCCAGCCACCCGGTCGAATCGGGTCGGTCGGCCGGCAGCGCCTCTGCGCGCACCATACGAATGGACGCCGGAAAGTCGTCCCACCTGATCTCCGGGTGTTGCAACAGGACACCCACCTGCTGCAACACATTCCGCAGCTCCCGGATGTTGCCGGGCCATGGGTATGGGACCATCGCCAGATGGCGCAGGGCGTCCTCGCTGAAGTGCAGGTCCGGACAGTGCAGCGCCGCAGCGACATCGGCCAGGAACGAGGCCGCGAGCAACGGGATATCCTCCCGTCGGTCTCGCAGCGGCGGCAGATGGATGGAGATGACGTTGAG
>NZ_NVQC01000002.1 GCF_003044035.1 Candidatus Methylomirabilis limnetica | reverse complement strand
GGATTTCGACCGCAGCATGGAAAAGCCTCCGGCTTTCCCATGCTTCCCACAGGCCCGACTATCACTGAACAGAGGTGGGTTCCTTTTGCTTTATCACGGTGGGTCCCTTTTGCGTTGTCAAAACGAGATGTGAGGCCAGAGAGTCGGTTGAACGTACTCTACGAATATGGTACGGTACGAGCTTACGATCACCGCAGTGAACCTAAACCCAAGAGGAGGGTATGACAACATGGTGAACAAACGGTTGTTGCTCTGGAGCGGTGTGTGCGCGGTGGCTCTTACCGGCTGCGCCTATTCGCAACAGGCCGGGGGGTTCGGCAAGGCCGAACCTTCAGGGTTTCTGAGAGACTACTCAAAACTTCATGCAGCGGAGAACGAGACCGAGGCGACCTTGGTGTACTTCACGCCGGATAAGGCTAAGTTCAAATCCTACACGAAGGTCTGGCTGGAGCCGGTGCAGGTCTGGCGTGGGGAGAAGTCGGAGGCCAAGGACCTTAACAAGGATGATGCCAACCATATCTCTCAATTCCTATCGTCGCGGGTCGATGCAGAAGTACGCAAGGACTATACCATGACACGAGAAGCAGGGCCCGACGTGATGCGGGTCCGCATTGCGGTCACGGAAGCCGGGAAAGGCGTTCCTGTCCTGGACAACATTACCGCCACGCATCCGGGCGCCTTGCTGATGTCCTGGGGGAAGAAAGGCATCAGCGGGACCGAGAGCTTTGTCGGCAAGGCGTCGATCGAAGTAGAGGTGACGGATAGTCAGACGGGTGAGCTCTTGGCAGCCGGTGTCGATCGGCGCGGTGGAGGGAAGTACGCCTGGAAACCGCTGAACCGTTGGGAAGACTTCGAGCAAGCCTCTAGTTATTGGGCTAAGAAATTCCGCTGGCGGGCCTGCACTTTGCGTGGCGGGGCCAATTGCGAGATGCCTAAAGAATAGATGTGGAGACAGGGAGGAAGGACACTCAACAGGAGGAAACGGAGAGAACCGACGCTGCGCTTTACGCCGCGGCCTCAGCTCTCTAATCTGTGACCATGAAAGCCGTGGCCCAGTTGCTCAACGAGATGTGTTCCAGCGGCGTGATTGAGAATTATGCCCTGTTCGGGGCGGCGGCCCAGATGCGTTATACGGAACCGATCGCCACGCTCGATGCCGATGTGCTGGTGGCCGCCTCGCAGCCCGACCGGCTCGATGTGCTGGGCGACATTTACGCGTTCTGCGCCGCCCGGGGCTATCCACCAGAAGGTGAGGCCATCCGGATTGGGCCGTGGCCGACCCAGTTCGTGCCTGTCTTCACTCCGCTCACTCGCGAGGCGATGGAGCAGGCCGAAACGGCTGACTTTGACGGGGTGCCGTTCCGCGTGGTGCAGGCGGTTCATCTCGCCGTCATCGCCCTGAGTGTCGGACGGGCGAAAGATTTCGCCCGCATCCTGTCGCTGCTGGAGTCTGGCAGCGTGACCCGGCAGGCAATCGGCCTGCTCGCGGCCCGACATGATTTGTCCGCCGCGTGGCGGCAGTTCGAGACGAGGTTCCCCCATGAGTGAGATTCAGGCACTGCTGGAACGACAGGCCCGCTGGCAGAAAACGCGGCGGGCGTTGTCCTGGCCGGAAAAGATTCGGATGGCGGAAAGGGTGCGCGAATCCATTCGGCAGTTGCGCCGGCCTCAGAAAGCGGAGCCGGACAACCCCGAACGGACGCAACCGTGAAAACCACACGCAGACAAAACCTCCTCGGCGCCGCGCTCGCCGGCGCGGTGACGCAGCAACTAATGAGATCATTTCACTTACTTATCGAATATCAGTAGTGTCCGGTTAAAAGTCTAATAAATTCAATTGGTTACTGTCTGGAGCTGCAATATTTCTGGTGACATCTGGCTGCAAGGCGCATGAAATCTCAGTTTTCTCAAAAACCGAGACTGACAAAATCTGTAGCAAAGTGTAGAGCGAGGCATCGAGGTTAAGCTCCTTTTTGACGATAGCGATCAGCACGTATGTAGACACGGCACACCAGATTTGCGCCTTCACCGCGTTCTCGCTCGTCGCTATAAAATGCTTAATGCGCAGGTGCTGCTTGATCCATTTGAAGAATAACTCCACTTGCCAGCGGTTCTTGTAAAGCACGGCAATAGTCAACGGGACGCGGTAGAGATCCTCCACCGCCGGTACGTCACTGGCCGTCCGGGCCAGGAAGCAGCGCTCGAAGAGGTGCGCCTCAACGCGGCGATCGCGCAGGAGATTTACGACCTGCGTACGAAGGCAGGCCTGACACAGAGGCAGCTCGCCGAGTTGGTGGGGACCACGCACTCGGTCATCTCCCGGCTCGAGGACGCAGACTACGCCGGGCGCTCGCTCAGGATGCTCCAGCGCATCAGCGCGGCGCTCCACTACCGCCTGCAGGTGCGCTTCGTACCGGTGGCCGTGCGCCGCAAGGTGCCTGCGTAGGCTATCCACAGGCCGCAGTCTGGGCTGCCCCAGCATCGGCTCCTCATCCTGAGAGCCTAGCCGTCGCCTTCGAATGCACGCTGGCGTTCCGCCTTTTGTTCGATGAGACTTTCGATGTCGGCGAGGACACCGGCACGCTGGAGAAGGTGACGATCGAGTTGAAGTAAACCGTGAGGGCGGCGCCGTGGCTCCCGATGTTGCCGGGCCGCCAGTGACGTAAAGGAGGGACGCGATGAGAGAAGGAGGAGGAGCGTGCGGCGGGGGGACCTGCCCCGGAAGAGGGGCAAGCGAGCGAGCCCCACTAAGGGGGACGATGAGTCGAGATCACAGTGACGCGACTAGAAGCGGGCGCCCGCGGCTCGTGGGGTGGATCATCATCGCGGCCGTCGCCCTCGTCGGCACGCTGGCGGCTCCCGCCGCAGCGCAGCCCGTCGAGGAGCCGAAGGCGTATGCCGGGGACTTCTGGTCGCGGCCCCGGCTGACCGGTGACTGGGGCGGGTTCAGAGACGAGCTGGCCACGCGAGGCATCCGGCTCGATGTCGATCTCCTGCTGACGCCCCAAGGCGTCGCAAGTGGGGGGCGCGACACCGGGGCCGAGTTCTGGGGCAACGCCGAGTACACGCTCAACGTCGACACCGGCAAAGCCGGCCTGTGGCCCGGCGGCTTCCTGCGGGTCATCGCCAACAGCGGCTTCGGCGAGAGCGTACTGGGGGCTTCAGCCGCCCTCTCCCCCGTCAATACCGCAGCCCTGCTGCCGAAGCCGAACGACCCGACCACGGCCCTCCTGCACGCCACGTTCATGCAGTTCCTCAGCCCCCAGTTCGGCCTCATCGCCGGTAAGGTGTTCACGCTCGATGGAGCCCACGGGGAGTTTACCGGCAACTACCGCACGCAGTTCCTGAACGGCGCTATGACTTTTCCGCTCACCAGCGCCCTGATACCGCTTTCGGCGTACGGAGGTGGCATCGTGGCTCTGCCGTGGGAGGGCGTGGTGCTGTCGGCATTGGCGCTCGATCCCAGCGGCACGCCGGCAAACAGCGATGTGAGCGAGGCGTTCCGTGACGGTGTCATGATGCTCGCCAGCGCCAAGGTTGCCATCAAGCCGTTCGGTCTCGTCGGCCACCAGGGCGTGACAGGGATGTGGAGCGACAAGGAGCGCCCCTCGCTCACCCAGGATCCTTCCAACATCGCCCGGGGCATGGCCTCGGAGAAGTTCCCGCTGCTGGACGATCCCGGCCCGGGCCTTCGGCGTATCCTCGAGCGGTTCTTCCCCGACCTCCTGGTCCCCGTCGAGCCTCTGAATAAAAAGAGCGACACCTGGACCGTTTTCTACAGCTTCGACCAGTATCTCTGGCAGCCGAAGGACGACCCCAAGCGCGGCATCGGGATCTTCTTCTCGTTCGGCGCCTCCGACGGCAACCCGAACCCCCTCAAGTACACCTACAACATGGGTATCGGCGGCAACGGTGTGGTCCCCGGGCGTCCGAATGACAACTTCGGTCTCGGCTGGGCGCGAAAGGACTTCAGCAGCGAGTTCGTTCCCTTCCTGCGCCGGCAGCTCGACCTCGGTCTCAACCATGAGGATGCAATCGAGATGTACTACAACGCCTCGGTCACTTCGTGGCTCAACGCGACCCTCAACCTGCAGGTCATCGAGACCGGCCAAAAGAAGATGGTCGACTCTTCCGGGAGCCTCAAGGACGTCAACACCACCGTTGTGGCTGGGCTCCGCCTCTTGGCCCGGTTCTAGTGTTCCTGGAAAGAGATGGCAGGTTGACGACGCCGAGAAGGTGACGTAGCATAACTGCCTTCGGGATAAAGAACTTAGGAGGCCTCGTGGAGCATTCGGTGCACCCGTCGAAGCAAGGAACAATTTGCGGCCAGCCTCCTCCCTGGAGGCGGCGTGGCACTCGCACCGGGCTTCTGGCGGCCCTCGTGGCTGTCACTGCCCTGCTCACCACCGCCTGCGCGACGCCGGTGGGCGTCAAGCTGGTCGATGGCCGCGCGGTGCACCGGTCGCTGACCGCTAGCGCCCTCTCCGTGGACGAGCCGAGCGTTTACACCAAAAGGACGCTCCAGCGCGAGGGACTGATCGAAACCTTCAAGGACGATCCCCCGGCAGCCATCGCCAAGCTCCACACCGGCTACGTCGAGTTTCACCGGGCCGATTCGCCCATGCAGGAGATCGCACTGTTCGCGCTCGCCGAGATGGCGTTCCTGCACGCGGAGGCTTCCGGGGACCGCGCCTACTTCCTGGCGTCAGCCGCGTACGCTTACGCGTTCCTCTTTCCCGACGACCAGAGCCAGGACCAGCTTATGAGCTGGGGCTACACCCCCTTCGATCCACGTATCCGGATCGCGGCGGACCTCTACAACCGGGCGCTGGCGGAGGGCCTCGTCCCGCCCAAGGCGCCTCTTGGGGCGGACGCGAAACCCCGCGAGGTACTGCTAGAGCCCGGGCGGCACACCCTGCCGGTCGGCGAACTCGAGATCGATGTCGATCACGCGGGCTTCAAATGGGCCGGATACAAGCTCGACCACTTCGTCCCTTCCGCGAACCTCGAGGTTCGCGGGCTGCGGAACCGCTACCGCATGCCCGGGCTGGGTGTCCCCCTCGCCGCGAGCTTGAGTAACCCGGACGACGAAAGCGCCAGCCGGCTCGCTGACGCCAAGATCCCGCCCCGCCTGAAGATTCCCGTCAGCGCGCTACTGCGGCTGGAGGGAGCGCGGCGGGGCGTCGCCGAGGGTCGGCTGCGGGGCACCCTGTCCGTCTACACGAGCGATGCGACAGTGGCAGTGACGATCGCCGGCCGCGAGGTCCCGCTCGAGTACGACCAGACCGCCGCCCTTGCCTACACCCTTGAGGGTTCCCCTATCTGGGAGTTCGAGCTAGCTGGGTTCTTCTCGGGGGGCTTCGGCCTTGGGGTGCGGGACCTCGGTCGAAGGGTCGCCCCCAGCCTCCTGCGCGCCCGCCCGGAGGACGGCGTCATCTTCATGGCTCCGTATCGCCCGGGGAAGATCCCTGTCGTGCTGGTACATGGTACGGCCTCAAGCCCGGCCCGATGGGCGGAGATGATCAACGAACTCCGGATCGACCCACGCATCGCCAAGCACTATCAGATCTGGCTGTTCATCTATAACACCGGGAACCCCATCGCCTACTCGGGCTCGCTGCTCCGGGAGGGCCTGCTACACACCGTGCGGCAACTCGACCCCGAAGGGAAGGATCCCGCACTCCGGCAAATGGTAGTGATCGGGCACAGCCAGGGTGGACTGTTGACCAGGCTGACGGTGGTCAACAGCGGCAGCAAGTTCTGGGACAACTTCAGCAAGGTCCCGATCGAGGATCTGGACATCAAGACCGAGACGCGAGACCTGCTCCGGCGCTCGATGTTCGTCGAGCCGGTCCCGCATGTCCGCCGCGTGATCTTCGTCGCCACGCCCCACCGGGGCACCCCTGTGTCCGCAACCGGTATTGTCAAGTGGCTGACCCGCTTCATCACGCTCCCGCTGAACATCGCGGGGGCGGCAACGGACATCCTGACACTTAACAAGGACCGGCTCGTCGCGCGGTCCCTCGACCGGCTTCCGAGCGCCGTTGACAACATGTCGCCCTCCCACCCGTTCATCAAGACGCTGTCCTCGCTGCCTATCGCCGACGGCGTCACGGCGCATTCCATCATCGCCGTCAAGGGCGACGGGCCGCCCGAAGAAGGCAGCGACGGCGTGGTCCCCTACTGGAGCGCGCACATCGAGCCGGTCGCCTCCGAGAAGGTGGTGAAGTCCCCCCACTCGGTCCAGTCCAACCCGCATGCCATCGAGGAGATCCGGCGCATCCTACTCGAGCACGCGGGGGAGCGCTAGACTAGCGCATGGCGGCAAACCGCCCCCGCGCGACCGAGCGAAATCAGTCGTGAAAATGAGAAATGAACTACCCCGCAGCAAGCTACAGGGTATCGTCTTCTGTTCTGGCCCGTCATTCCGTGCTTGACACGGAATCCAGTCGGGTCCTCTGGATACCGGCTTCCGCCGGTATGACGAACTCGCGGCAAGCCGCGGGGTATCAACCCTCAACGGAATGAAGACGGGCGAGGAATAACCACCATCGACCGCCTCACCCTCAGACTTCTCAGTGCCAATGGAAATGAGAGTAGTGTATGCGTATTCCAACCGGTAACAGCGCGCAGGGCCACCTGGCGCTCACCTTCACATCAATTCACCATAGGAGGATTGCGATGAAGTCTCGTAACCGTATCGTCTCGTATCTGTTCGCTCTGGTCGTTGTCGCTGGGTGCGCTTCGACCGATGTCACCTACCGACAGAGACTCGTGTATGAAAAGCTCCCGCGACCCAATCACATCCTGGTGTATGACTTCGCCGCTACGCCAGGAGATGTTCCGGCCTACTCCCCCCTCGCAGGCCAGCAAGCCGAACCCGGCACGCCGCAAACCGCCGAGCAGATCGCGACTGGCCGTCAATTGGGTGCTGATATGGCGGCGAAGCTGGTTGAGGGGATCCGCGACATGGGGCTGTCGGCAGAGCGGGCTTCTTCAACAGGCAATAACCCACAGATCAACGACCTTGTGATCCGGGGCTATCTCCTCTCCATCCAAGAGGGCAGCGCCACCAAGCGCGTCGCGATCGGCTTCGGCTCCGGGGCGTCTGAGTTGAAAACGGGGGTGGAAGGCTTCCAGATGACGGCTCAGGGACTGCGCAAACTCGGATCCGGTACAGTTGATACCGGCGGAAGCAAAGGCCCGGGTGCGGCTTTGGGGGTTGTCGGCGTCATTGCCACCGCCAACCCGGCGGGACTCATCATCAGTGGCGGGATGAAGGTGTACGGGGAGGCGAGCGGCAAAAGCAAGATCGAGGGTAGGGCCGAGCAGGCGGTAAAAGAGATCGCTGCTCAGCTCAAGACCAGATTCGTGGAAGAGGGTTGGATCCAGTGAGCAAGCCGGCGCGACTGCCACGAAACGCAACGCGAATCCTGGTGGCCGATCTCGACCGTCCCCAGGAGGGACTTTTCAAGGTCAGTCAGCGAGCAATGATCGATCTGCGGAACGTGATGAACGACGCACGCTGACGACCCCCGACCCGCCCCGCGAGCCCGAGGAGAAAGCAGCATCGAACGGCCTCCACGTCACTGGAGACCGGCCTGGCGGCGGAGCGATGCTACCAGACCCTGCACCTCGCGGTCGCCGGGCGCAAGAGTGGCGAGAAGTTCGGCATAGCGGAGCGCCGCCTTGGGATCTCCTCGCTCCCGGAGGTAGGTCGCCAGCGCGGTCAGGACGTCCCGGTTGGCCGGTCGCCGCTGGTGTGCCTCCTCCAGCACCGCAATCGCCCGGGCCGCCTCGCCGCTTCCGTAAAGGGCTACGGCATAGACGTAGGCGAACCGCGTGACCTCCGGCCTCTGCTGGGCTGCCCGGCGCAGCAGGCCCACAGCCTCACCTCTCCGGCCCTGCCGCACCCGCAGGAGGCCGAGGGCATGGAGCGCCTCGGCGCTGTCGGGGGCAACCTGCAGCGCCTGTTCGAGGAAGCGCTCGCCATCCGCATCGCGCCCCTGTGCGCGGGAGAGATCAGCCAGGTTGACCATCGCCGGGGCGAAGTGCGGATCGAGGACGATCGCGGTTTTTAACTCGGACTCCGCGTCGGCCAAGCGGCCAAGCCGCGTGTAGAGGTTAGCCAGATTTAGATGCGCCTCGGGTCGATCGGCATTGACCATCTCGGAGGCGACCAGCTCCGTGAGTGCCCGGTCGAGGTCGGCCTGCTGCTCGACAGAGAGCGTCTGCTTAGGGGCTCCGGCCAGCGCGTGGGCCGCCGCCAGGCGCACCGCCCGCACAGGATCGCGGAGCCCGGGGGCGGCAAGCCGCAACCGTTCCGCCGGCGGGAGCGTCTCGATCGCGGCAAGCGCCGTAGACCGCACCAGAGGATCGACGGCACCTATCGCTGTCTCGACCGCGGGAAGCGATGCTGGGCTCAGGTACTCGGGGAGCATGGCGAGCGCCGTCGCCCGAGCGATGCCTGGCTGGTCCGGGTCGGTGGCGAGCGCGGCAAGCGTCTTCTCGGCGCTCAGGAGCCCGCGCCGACCGGCGTCGATCGCCGGCCCGAAGTGCGGCCGCCGCGCGTGGCTCGCCGGGCCGTACCATCGCACGATCCGTTCTGCCACCCACCCGGGGGGCCGGTCCAGGTGGCACCCAGAGCAGGAGTTGGGCGTGCCGATGGCCACCGAGAGATCAGGCCGCGGGACCTGGAAGCTGTGGTCGCGGCGTGGGTCCACCACCATGTACGTGCGCGCCGGCATGTGGCACGAGACGCAGCGCGCGGCGTCCGAGCCTGCCTTATGGTGGTGGTGATCCGGGGTGTCGAACTTGGCGGTCAAGTGGCACTGCGCGCACACGCCGTTGCCATCTGCGCGGAGCCCGAGGCCGTGCGGCTCATGACAGTCCGAGCAGGTCACGCCGTGTTGGAACATCCGGCTCTGGATGAACGACCCGTACTCAAAGACCTCTTCCAGGATCCGGCCATCAGCGTGATAGAGGGCTGGATCGAGTAGCGCCGGCACATGCGTATCTAGGAAGGGCCGACCGTATGGGTACGGATCCACGATGGGCCGGCGCCTGGCGTGGCACCGCGCGCACGCGTCCACCTCGGCGGTCGAGCGCGGCGCGCCGCTCCATTCCGCAATGCCGTGCTGCGTGTCCTTCATGACCCAACTCCCCTCGACCCGACCGAGCCGCACCACAAGGCCGGTGGCGCCGGCGGCGGCCCGCGACGCGCCGGGCTTGCGCCTCTCGGCCCACGTTACATGCGCCGAGCCTGGCCCGTGACAGGCCTCGCACGACACGGTACTCTCCGCCGACGTCGTCGCGTAGCGGTTCTGGGCGACGTCGTAGTTCTTGCGGAGGTCGGTCGAGTGGCACTCCGCGCACTGATAGTTCCAGGTCTGGTCTCGCCCCGTCCAGTGGAGCAGATCCGGCGGCCTGAGGGTCTCTGCCGGATAGAGGTGGAACCAGCGCTGGCCGCCCTGTGCCTTCGGCCGGGTATCCCAGGCGATGCCGAGGGCCTGGAGTCGCCCGTTGGTGAATGATACGAGGTACTGCTGGAGAGGCTTCACGCCGAAGGTGTAAGCGATCTCGAACTCGCCGAGTGTCCCGTCGGCGCCGTCGGTCCGGACGAAGAACTTTCTGTCCCGCCGGAAGAAGGTGGACGTGACCCCGCGATGCGAGAACCGCGCGTTGGCGAAGTCGCCCTGCACCGTCTGGTCGTTCGCCGGCTGCATGGCCAGGGCATGGTCCGAGCCCCGGTAGGCGTCAGCCTCCTTCTGGTGGCAGCTCGCACACTTTGCGAGACCAACGAACGTCGGCGTCCCACCCGGTGGCGAAGGCTGTTGACACCCAACCATTGTGGCGAGGAGCCCGATCGCGAGCACCACCATACGCGCGCACCTGCCACCCTGTGAGGGATCAAGGAGGGATGTGGGCTTGGCATCAGAAGCGATCCGTTTTGTCATGGTAATAGTAACTACAAGGTGATTAGGCTGAAGGCTGAAGGCTGTTAGTCATTGTGCATGGACCGAATCAAGGAGCCCAGAACCTTTTCGGTCTCCATCATGTTCGCGTTGCATTCAGAAAACGCCTGGCTCATCCGTGTGCGTTCCTACAGTCTAAAAGCCTACAGTCTAAATACCTGAGTAGTTGCTGGTAATACATCATGCTTGTCCAAAATAAGATTCTTGAAGGACTGGAAAAGAGGGGTCTTCACCATAGTTCCCCCTTTGAGAAAGGGGGATTGAGGGGGTTTTGAAAGGAGTAGTAGTTGTATTGTAACTACTCAGGGGCGGGGCGACCGCTCCCGGAGGGCGCTCGTGTCGACCACCCTCCTATCAATTGGCCGGAATGGTCAGCACGGGCGCCTGGGCCTTTTCCCCGGTATCCGCCAGGGTCATGAGGATCAGGAGGAACGTGAAGAGACCTTTGGACTTGAGATCGTGGTTGTCGATCCAGTACCACAGGTCGCCGTAACGGACCGCAGCGAAAGACGTGCCCGGCCGGGACGCGCCACTCAATATGCGTATGCTGGGCGGCAGGGCCTCCTGGCTGTCCGCGGGCCGCGGAGGAACCGGAAGGGCGAGGCCGTCTCGCATATGCTCCGCGGGGACATCGATGAAGGCCGACAACTCGAGGAGTATCTGCATCCCCGAGCGGGTCTGCATGGCAATCACATCGTCCTGGCCTGCCCACTGCCCGGAGACTACCCGGAACTCGGACTTCTCCGGGTTCAGCCCCAGGAGCTTCCTGATCGCGTCCCGATCGGCTTTAATGTCCGGCGGCACGTCCTTCCTGGGGAAGGTCATGACGATCCCTTCGCGCTTCGTTTCCTTGTCCGCCTCGGCGCGGAATCCTATCACCTCAGACTCCTGGATCCGCCACATGGCCCTCACCAGCCGCGCGAAGTCCAGGTCCGGTGGCCTTCCGCGTCCGGCCCTGCCGTTCGATAGCCCATTCACGGTCTGCAGCACGACCGGTAGCAAGATATCCGCTCGGTAGCCTGCCTCGATCAGCTCCATCAGGCGGATGGGCGGAATGGGAGTCATCAAGGTGCGGATGAAGCTGGACCCGGTAAGAGGCACATAGGTGAGCGTGGGCCGCTCGGTGTATTGACCCTGGGCGCCCAGACCAACGCTACTGCCGGGAACGCCCGGGACTACACCACTGGAATTGAAAATGCTCCCGACGGCCGAGAATGTGCTTTGCAACTGGTAGCTGCTGACGATCTGCCCCACGTCGACGAAGATCGGCGTGTCGGCATAGCGCAGCTTGACGATGTTGAGGAGCATCTGATGCTTCCAGGAATTGGCCACCGCCGAGGTGTAGTCGAGCCGGTCGCGGTCGAGCGTCACGGCGCCAAAGCTAGTACAGCCGGCGAGGCAGACCACGATTACCAGAAGAGCGATCCGCGACGCAAGGAGGCGGGTCAGGAACCGGTACGTGTTCGTCATGGAATGGTCATCTCGAAGACGTGGTAGCTCCAGGGCGACAGGTCCAGATAGAGGCCCCGCGACACGAGGTCGTCTCCACCGCGATCGAAGCTGGCGGGACCCATCAGGTCCTTGAGCCGCACCGTGCGGCCGGCCAGGTCGGGAAACGGGAGCCGGACATAGCACTGGCCCTGGGTCCCGGCATAGTTGACGGCGATCAGCCGCCGCTCGCCGTCCTGAGCCTCCCACGACCAAGAGATGAAGCCATCCGACGTCCCGTTGCCATCCCAGGCCGGCGCGCAGTCGAGCAGGCGCCACTGGCCGTCGCGAACAACGGGCTGCCTGAGTACCGCCAGGAGACCGTCGTAGAACTGGTGCAGCGTTCCGTCGAGGGGTTCCACTGGTGCGCGGACCAGGTGCGGCGAGATGCGCTTCATCATGCCTTCGAACTGCCCCTGGTGGAAGAACCGCAGGCATGGCGACAGATACGTGATGATGGCCGCGGCCTCGTGAACTTCCAGTGAGAATGTAGCAGCCGCCCGCGGCTCGTCGTGGTTTTCCAGGAAGCGGGCCATTTTGTTTTGATAATCCAATCCGGCGTGGAAATGCTCGCGCACCGGCCGGGCGTGACCGTCGCGCAGGCGGTCGTAGAGCCGTTTATCGTAGGTGTAATCGAATCCCTGTTGCTGCATCGTCCATTCCCGGTCCCAGTAGACTTCGGCCATGAACTGGAACTGCGGATATTCGCGCCGCACGGCTTCGGTCGCCTTGGGCCAGAAGAGCTCGGCGCGGATGCCCCAGGTGCTTTCGAACACGTCGGGCAAGACCAGCATGGCCATGTCGCAGCGCACGCCGTCGCATTGCCCGGCGATCCTCAGCAGCTCCCAGATCATCGCCTGTTGCAATTCCGAGTTGCCGTAGTTGAGCTGCAGCGTGTCGGGCCAGCCTTCAAAATACGGGTCGCGTCCGTAGGCGAGCACCAGTGGGCCGTTTTTGGTTTGCACCCGGCAGTAGTTCCGCGGTGCCTGCGCCAAATCCGTCTCGCTACCATGGACAAAGTAATACGGATGCGCGTCGATCCACGGGTGGTCCGGCGCCATGTGGTTCGGGACAAAGTCGAGCATCAGCTTCAGTCCGCGTTGCTGCAGCCGCTGTCGCAAACGCGCGAGCGCCGCAGCGCCGCCGAGATCCCGATGTACGGTGTAGTTTTGGATGGCGAACCCGGAGCCGGCGATATCTTCTTCGCACAAGTCCGGCAGCGTTTCCTGAAACTCCTTGCGCCATCCAGCGTTGCTGCGTGACACCTGCTGTGCCGCCGGGCCGGTCTGCCACACGCTCAGGAACCAGATCCAGTCGAAACCCAGCGCGGCCAGTCGATCCAGCTCGGCGTCGGGAATGTCGTCCAGTGTCGTGCGCTTGCCCAGAGCGCCAGACAGCTCCGTCAGCCAGACGCGGCTGTTGATTTGATAGAGCGAGGGGTAAGCGGATAAGGCCTTCATTTCTGCGCCTCCCCTCCCTGCTTGCCACCGACGAAGGCTCCCGCCTTACCAGCCTCAAGCAACTTCTTCGCATCGAGCAATCCGAAAAGCTGGATGGTCTTGGCCACAATCCCGGTCCATCCGGTCTGATGGCTCGCGCCAAGCCCGGCGCCGTTGTCGCCGTGGAAGTACTCGTAGAAGAGGATGTGATCGCGCCAGTGGGGATCGCTCTGGAACTTCTCGGTGCCGCCGTACACAGGCCGCCGGCCGTTCTCGTCACGGGTGAATATCCGGCCGAGCCGGTCGGCGATCTCCTTGCTCACCTCGAACAGGTTCATCATATTCCCCGAACCCGTGGGGCATTCGATCTTGAAGTTGTCACCGTAGTACAGGTAGAAATTCAGCAGCGCACGGATGATCATCGTGTTCACCGGCATCCAGACCGGCCCGCGCCAGTTGGAGTTGCCGCCGAACATTCCGGTGTTCGACTCGGCCGGCAGGTAGTCCACCCGGTACTCCTGGCCTTGCACGTGGAAAACATACGGGTGCTGCTCGTGGAACTTGGAGAGCGAGCGGATGCCGTAGGGGCCGAGGAACTCGTTCTCGTCGAGCATCTTGGTCAGGATCCGGCGGAGCCGCTCCGGGTTGACCAGGGCCATGATCCCGCGGTCCGCCACGCCGAAATGGCCCGGACCCGTGGGGTGGATGCTCTCCCGGAGTTCGGGTAGGCGGCGTAAGCGTTCAGCTATCTGGGCCATCGTCCCCGGAATGGCCTCCCGCTGCCATTTCTCGACCACCGTGGTGGCACACAGGGGCAGCAGCCCCACCATCGAGCGCACCTTGAGCCGCGTGGCGCTGCCGTCCGGCAGCCGCAGCAGGTCGTAGTAGAAGCCGTCCTCCTCGTCCCACATGCCGGCCTGATCAGGTTTGTTCATGGCCAGGGCGATATAGTAGAAATGCTCCGCAAACTTGACGACCATGTCCTGGTAGGTAGGATCATGGACGGCTAGCTCTATCGCGAGCTCAGCCATGTTCTGGCTGAAGAGGGCCATCCACGCCGTGCCGTCCGCCTGCTCCAGGTTCCCGCCAGTGGGCAAAGCCGCGCTGCGGTCGAAGACGCTGATGTTGTCGAGGCCGAGGAAGCCCCCTTCGAATACGTTCTTGCCGAAGCGGTCCTTGCGGTTCACCCACCAGGTGAAGTTCAGCACCAACTTGTTGAATGTCTCCCTGAGGAAATCAAGGTCCGTCTCGCCGCGCAGGGCCTGCTCGGTGCGTTGCAGAAACAGTGTCGCAAAGGCATGGACCGGGGGGTTCACGTCGCTGAAGTTCCACTCGTACGCGGGCATCTGGCCATTGGGGTGCAGATAAACGCCCTTGAGCATCAGTTGCATCTGCTCCTTGGCGAAGTCGGGGTCTACGATCGAAAGCGGCAGCGTGTGGAACGCCAGATCCCAGGCCGCGTACCAGGGGTACTCCCACTTGTCGGGCATGGAGATGATGTCCTCGTTCACCATGTGAAACCATTCCGAGTTTCGGGAATTTCGATATCCGGTATGGAGCGGGTTGGAGTTGTGCTCGTCCAGCCAGTTATCACCGTCGAAGAAGAAGAACTGCTTGCTCCAGAGCATGCCGGCGATGGCCTGGCGCATCACATTGGCCGCGTCTGCACTCACTGATGGCGGAGTGACCGACTTGTAAAACTCATCGGCTTCACGCAGCCGGTCAGCAAAAACTTCATCAAATTGCTTGCCAAAAGGTTTGCCCGATACCCCTTCCTGCCCTCCCTTACCAAGGGGGGGATGAGGGGGGGTGTTGGAGAGCCGCAGGCGAATCACCTTGCTCTTGCCGGCGCCGACAGTGGCCTGGTAGTGCGCCGCGACCTTGGTGCCCTGCTTGTCTGGGTTCACTGCGCCCCGATTGCCCTGTACCACGCAGTCGTTGATGCCGTCCTTGACGTGGGGGCTCTCGTTCTTTTCTCGTCCGGGGAAAAGCCGCTCGGAGTTGGTATGGTTCTCGGTGAAGAGCAGCGGCACCTCGCCTTCACAGGAAAGGATAAATTCACCCAGCAGCGGATGAGCCGCCGCGACCGCGGTTATACCCCCTCCTTGCCCCCCCTTACCAAGGGGGGATGAGGGGGGGTTATCTGCCTGAGGCTTGGTTTCTCACTAGCTCTGTTAGATTCGGCTATCCACGACGACCAGTCGTTGCGGAACCACAGTGTCGGCAGGAGATGCAGTTCGGCCGCTTCCGGCCCACGGTTGGCTGCGGTGATCTTCACCAGGATGTCTTCCGGACCGTCTTTGGCGTACTCTACGAAGACGTCGAAGTATCGGTCGTCATTGAAGACGCCGGTGTCGAGGAGTTCATACTCCATCTCGTCCCGAGTGCGACGACGATTCGTCTCCAAAAGGTCGGCGTAGGGGAAGGCCGCTTGGGGATACTTGTAGAGGTACTTCATGTACGAGTGGGTCGGCGTGCTGTCGAGGTAGAAATAATGGCTCTTCGCGTAATCGAGTGGGTGAATTTCATGTTTTTCAGAGTGCCGGGAGCATGGACGTGAGTATTTTCAGCCTCAGATATTCTTCATCCCGCAGCCCATACGCACGGCGTTGGATAACCCGTA
>NZ_NVQC01000001.1 GCF_003044035.1 Candidatus Methylomirabilis limnetica | reverse complement strand
GCGCTCTTCCAGTTGTTCAAGTGGTGTTGTCATAAGGCCTCCTTATCTGATTGCTCAATTAACAATCAGATGATAGGCCAAAAAAAGGGAAAAGTCAATATTACCCATAAATTTGTCTTACACCCAGACGGTTTCCTTCCCCCTCCCACTGCTCCACGATCTCCGCGAGCCTCACTATGGTTGGGGGTTAGCGGTTCAGATGTTCAGCCTTGGCCTTTCTGTGGCGTCTAAACTCCCAGGGCGGGGTCGGATTCGGCTCGCTCCATAGGCCACGTTGCTGATCGGGCCACCTGCTCCGCATCGAGAAACGAACCGTCCGTCAGATATTGCCGGTATGCCCAGGCCATACCTCGCGTGACCTGCTCCAGGTTGATGTCTGTTCCATTCAGGGACACTCGGCCTACTGTGCGGCCACTCCGGTCAGTGGCCTCAGTCCTGATCTCCACGTCTCCGCCGAAGACCAATTCAGGCAACGATTGTTTCGACCGTTGACCGAATGGTTGAGCCTTTTCTGGCGCGTCGATCTGGGCGAGTCGGATTGTCACTTGCCGTTGGTCCGTGGTGAGAACCGTCAAGGTGTCGCCGTCTGCGACCCGGACCACTTTGCCAGAGAGGGTGCATGCGAAGGATGAGACTGGAAAGATGAAAGCCGCGAAGAGAATAGCAAGAAGATAGCCTGCCGGACTAATGCGTCTCACTGCCTACTTTTCCCAAACCCCGCCCGGCTTCCGTCAGCGTTGAAGAACTCCGCCGTCCCGCCTTGCACCTTGCCGTAGCCGACATGCCGTCCCCCGGCGTCATAGAACTCGATGGTCTGCGAGGGCGCGCCACCAGGAGGGACCTGCTCGGGGTCCACATGCCAGCGCCCCTCGGCGACCTCGAGGAGCGCTTGGTCGCGCCACACGGGGAAGCCACAGGCGGAGAGGGAGAGGAGAAGGGAGGCGCCCATTAGGACGGCGAAAGCTCTCATGATGTCATTATGGGTCGCGCTGCGACCGGTGTCGGGATACCTCCAGGTAGTGTCCTAATCGGTAAGCAGCTTTAGGGCAGTGCCAGCGAGTCAAGGCAGTCACACTAAGCTCCGGATAGGAAGGATCGGGGAAGCGCACGCACCTACTGTTGGTTCTGGGGAATCACCAAGGAAACATGGAGGGCAATTGAGGCTTCAATCATCCTCATGGTGGGAGCTGTCGTTTCCTCAAGCAGGAGGTTTCCATGATACTGGTTCCCTGGACGGGGACACCTCTCGTATCTCAACCTACCAGCGACAAGAGGCAGGCCACAAAGCCGGTCGATGTGGTTCAGGGGAAGCACCGCCACCCCCGCCTGGAACTGGAGTCTACCGTCGTCCTTTCGCTGGGAGAGGGTATGAGGGAGGACCGAGTCGTCATCCTGCCAGTTGACGGAGTTCTCTCGATAACCGTCCTGCCTCGTCTCGGCCAGCTTGAATTTAAAAAGGTGCGATGCGGGTGTCCCATCATCACGTAGAAATTCGTGATTAGGGATTCCTTTCAGGCAGTTGTCCGGGAAAGGCATAAGAAATGCTTAGGAGTTTGTCGCAATGAAAAAGAGGAGCCACTGGACGAGTTTGTCCTTATCCGTGTGCGCAGTGTAGCCTGAAGCTCTCATCTGGCCAAGGTCAGGCGTGGAGACAAGAAACCATGCTGATTCCTTATCGTCGCTCTCGAGCGAGAAGCCAACGCGGTAACTTGGCGTTCCCCACTCGAGGAGGATCGAACCATCTTCCGGTAGGAACACCTGCAGCTCTGGAAAACCAGTGGGCTCGAAGCCTAATGCGCTCCAAAGGGTAAGGGTGGCCTCTATCGAAGCAATAAATGCTTCCGCATTCCTGGCGAGATGGCGATCGGGAACCCTGTTTATAGCCTCACTGGCCTTCCTCGTGGAGGTAGTGGGAGGGACGGGAAGATAGTTTATGTATGTGGACCCCCCGATCGTCTGATTGACCAGCCCGGATGAGATTGCGAACTTTCTGTGGGCAGTCCAGATGGTTGGGGTAGCGGATGTAACATACGTGGATGGAGTAATCATAGCTGCTCTGGCTCCATGGCTAGGTGGAGGCGCTCAGTAATGCACCAACGAATAAGCCTGGACCCTCTCGTATTGAAGTAGTCCAGGCGAGCAGCGGCCTCCTGTAAGGATGTCTTCTGGTCCGTGAAGAAGTCACTATCAATCACGAAGCAGATCTCGCCGTCGTCCTTAGCTTCTACGAAATTGGTTCTTATGCGGACGGCCCCTGAGGGATCATCAAGGGTGACAGCATACATGGCTTCCTGCGTCTCCACGTTTTCGCCGACGCCGGGATACCCGAGGACTGCTGAGATGTGAGGACAAAGGAGCTCTCGCCATGGCACGCCCGAGAGACCGAGCTTTGAGCGGCGTATGATGTCGATGTACCTCAGACCTATTCTGACGAAATACTGCGGGGAATAGACTTGAATGAGGGCATCAAGGGGACGCTTGAGCACCTCTTTAAAGGTCTCCCAGCGGTGATAGTCGGAGGTGGACAGAGCAAGGAACGTGCGAGTGAGATGGACTTTCCGCTTGCCATCTTCAGACGCGAACTCGAAGCTCTTGAGGTGGGGAGGCTGGACCATTTGCCGTAGAATTGAAGGAGGGACCTGATCGGAAACCTCTGGAGGCATTTCCACTTTGAGCTCGGAACTCTCAGCAAAGCCTGGGAAAGCGTCGCGGATGGAGTCCTGGAAGTCAGCTGGAATTGCAGCTTCGATTCTCAGGATGGGAGGAAACCTCAGCTGACAGATGACTTGGTCAAGGGGGTTCTTGTGGTATAGAACCCTCGGGGTTTGCGGAAACGGCATTGCGCCTAGCTCCTCTCGATAGGCGAAGAAACTATAGTACCCATCTTGTACCACAAAGGAGCTCGGGTTGTCCATTCTGCTGTAATACCACAAAGCGGCATCATGAAAACCACCAGATCCGAATCCGATAAAATTCTCTTCCCAATTAGCTCCATAGGGGTATGCACTTGACTCCACTAACCCCAAGATGTAGCGCTCGTCTCCCTGTCTCTACTACCATATCTGGGGCCAGGTTGAGTCATGTGCATAGGCCTATAGCTCCAAATCCGGCCCTCCATCTCACGAATGCAGTGAGTTACCGCTTCACCGCTTCCGGCAGACACTGCTCGCAGTAGGCTCGACTCGGCTGGGCCATCGATCGCCAGAGCTCGCCATACGGGACAATCGCCTCGCAGCGCTCGCAAGGCACGGATGGCCCCGAGAACGGGATCCTGGCCGTCATCCCTAGCGGGGGCGACGATCCGAATCACATACCCATCAGGCCTACTGCCGCCTAACGAGGCTGTAGAAAAACCCCGAAAAACGCGTCTTTCGAGGCCTCAGCAACAGACCATGATTTTTCTTGCTGCCCAATGGCTCCGAGCCTGCGGCTCTCTCTGAGCCGCGAGAGGCCACGATCCCGCCGATGTGGGGCCACAAAGACGTCAGATTTTGGACGATCGTCGCTCATATCGCGTCCTATTGCGAGTGTTCTTCGCGAGGAGGTTTTTCTACAGCCTCAACGATGAGTTCAGCGGCGGCGTTTACGCCATACGCTGGGGTGCACGACAGATTTTTGAGATAAGGTCATCCGGCAGCCGCCGCCGCTGACCGCCGTTCCCAGAAGTCCTCGAAGCGGCCGCTGAGTTTGGCGCAACGCAGGGCGATGATGGCATTGGCCCCGC